>NZ_JBPOEU010000014.1:0-115580 GCF_051251695.1 Maritalea sp.
GCGGCACCGTCTCCAGAAGCACCGCGTCAAGACGCTCGGGCATTACAAAAGCAAGCGGCAGGGGCTTATTCAAGCCAGGGCAATGCAGCGATTGATACTGAGGCTGATTGGAAAGAGTTCTAAACAGACTCTCTCAATAGCGAACCGCATATATGAAGACCGGCCGGGTGAAAATCTGGGCGGTCTTTTTTGATGGGTCCTCCGGTGGCATATTGATTGGCTTTGCTATATCAACAATAATGAGTTGTAGTTGGAGGGGCAGGTCAGTGACAATCTGATCTGACGCGCGCGTGAAAAAGTCTATTGGTCTTGTTGCACATGACGACAAGAAGGAACTCTTGGCACAATGGTGCGCAAATCACAGAGAAAAGCTCGCTGAATTTGACTTATATGCGACCGGGACCACCGGCGCGCATATTGTTGAAGAAACAGAGCTTAGCATTACACTTTTAAAAAGCGGCCCATTGGGTGGAGATGCCCAGTTGGGGGCGATGATTGTGGAAAACAAACTTGATGGTTTGATCTTTTTCATCGATGCTTTGACGGCAATGCCGCATGACGTCGACGTAAAAGCACTCATTAGATTGGCAACACTTTATGATGTGCCATTTGCTTGCAACAGATCGACGGCCAATGCGGTGCTTGGATTGTTCTAAAGACTAGGGAGGTATTGATTGACCAGCGAGTTGGTTTTAGGGCAGTTTGAATAAAAATAAACTCCGAAAAGAGGGGATTATACGGGGTGGAAAAAGAAAACATGATTGAGGTCAGGGGGGTCTCCAAAAGTTTTGGAGGGCTGAAGGCTGTATCTGATTGTTCTTTGCAGGTTGAGAAGGGATCAATAACGGGATTGATTGGTCCAAATGGCGCAGGTAAAACCACGCTTTTCAACATAGTTGCAGGTACATTGATGCCCGATGAAGGGCAGATTATATTTAACGGTGAGGATATCACCGCGCTTAAACCACACGAGCTTCATGCGAAAGGCATGTTACGCACATTTCAGATCGCGCATGAGTTTTCGCACATGACCACGTTGGAAAACTTGATGGTCGCGGCTTCAGATCAACCTGGCGAGAGCCTGTTCCAGTCGTGGTTCAACATTCGCCAAGTCACGGAATTTGATCACGAAGTGCGTAAAATGGCACTTGATGTGGTCGACTTTTTGCATCTTGGCCATGTGAAGAACGAGCTGGCTGGCAATTTATCTGGTGGCCAGAAAAAACTATTGGAACTTGGTCGCACAATGATGACTGATGCCAAAGCCGTACTGCTTGATGAAGTGGCGGCTGGGGTAAACAAGACGTTGTTGAAGGATTTGGCGCGCAACATTCAGCGGATGAACAAAGAACTTGGATATACATTCTTTGTGATCGAGCATGATATGGACCTCATCGGCGAGATGTGTGACCCGGTCATTGTGATGGCGCAGGGGACCAAAATAGCAGAAGGTCCGATGGAAGAAATCCGCAACAATGCTGAAATCGTGGAAGCATATTTCGGTACGGCTGTGGAGGTTGCGTCGTGAGTTTATTAGAAGTCAAAGATGTACATGGCGGCTATGGCGGCGCACCGATCCTCAATGGCGTAAATATGGCGATTGAGCGCGAAGATATTGGTGTGATTGTTGGGCCAAATGGCGCCGGCAAATCGACTACTTTGAAAGCGATTTTTGGCCTTTTGGAAGTGACCGACGGTGAGATTAATCTGGACGGGCAAGAAGTTTCGAACAACCTGCCAGATAAATTGGTGCCGCTGGGCCTAAGCTTTGTGCCCCAAGAATTCAATGTGTTTACCGATATGACGGTGCATGAGAATTTGGAAATGGGCGCTTATATTCGCGATGATGATTTCAGCGACACACTTGATTATGTCTATGAAATGTTTCCACCGCTCAAAGACAAGCGACGCCAAAAAGCGGGGGAATTATCAGGGGGTCAACGCCAAATGGTGGCGATGGGGCGTGCCCTTATGAGCCAACCCAAATTGCTGTTGTTAGATGAACCATCTGCGGGGTTAAGTCCTCGTTATATGATGGAAATTTTTGAAACAGTTGTGAACGTCAATAAGTCCGGTGTGGGCATATTGATGGTCGAACAAAATGCCCGTCAAGCACTAGAATTTGCCACAAAAGGCTTTGTCTTGGCTGGGGGAAAAAACCGGTACACCGGAACCGGGCGGGAGTTATTGGACGATCCAGAAGTCGCCCAAAGCTTCCTTGGCGGTTAGTGGGGATCTAACGCTATGAATGAATTTATTTTCTTTTTGAACAAAGTAATTATCTCAGGCGCAACGCTTGGGTCAGTTTATGCACTGGGCGCGGTGGGCATCACGCTCATTTTCGGCATCCTGCGTTTCGCGCATTTTGCGCATGGCGACATGATGACGTTGGGGGCATTTGTTTCGTTTCTTTTGGTTGGGGTTTTCCAATCATTGGGTATTCAAACATTTTTGCCAACGGGCTTTATCGTTTTGCCTTTTGCAATGGCCATAACAGCAGGGTTGGCGCTTGGAATTGATAAGGGATTTTATCAACCCTTGCGGGCCAAGGGCGTTAAGACCGTTACCTTGCTGATCGCTTCGATCGGGGTGACATTGATGCTGCAGGGTCTCATCCGCTTGTTTGCGGGTACGGGAACTCGCAGCTTCTTTGAGAACGAAACCAAAGACTTGTTTCGTTTCAAATTGCCGATTGAAGGCGTGAAGCGGTCCATCAACTTTTCTGAGCCGCAAGTTTTGGTCATCATCACCACTATTGTGACGGTGATTGTGTTGCATTTCTTCTTGACGCGTTCGCGGACGGGCAAGGGCATGCGTGCCATGGCTGACAATCCAAGTCTTGCCCAGGTTTCGGGGATCAACACAGCGAAAGTTGTGCGTGCGACATGGATTATTGCAGGTAGTCTTGCCGCGATGGCGGGTACAATGCTGGCCCTTGATGTTATTTTGAAACCCGATTTGGCGTTTAACATCGTGTTGCCGATATTTGCGGCGGCTGTTGTGGGTGGTCTTGGCCATTCCTATGGTGCAATTGCTGGCGGGTTTTTGATCGGGTTTGCGGAAACGATGGCCGTGTTTAACTGGTCAATCATGTTTCGCGGGTTTGATAATTTGCCTGACTGGTTCCCAAAGGACCTTTCACTGGTGCCGACCGAATATAAGTTGACGGTTGCCTTTGTGATTTTGGTTGTCGTGCTGTTGGTTCGCCCACAAGGTATCTTTAAAGGATCATCATCATGATTAAGCGCGATGCAGTTTTATTTGCCGGACTTGGTGTTCTCATTTTGGCGCTTGCCGTTTGGCTGAAAATTCCAACAACTATTCAGTTGCTGGTGATCGCCTCTGCCTATGCACTCATCGCTTTAGGGCTCAATGTGCAATGGGGCTATGCAGGCCTGTTTAACTTTGGTGTCATGGGTTTCTTGATGGTTGGGGGTGCCTCGGTTACCTTCGTGTCCTATCCGCTCAATGATGCATTTTGGTCGTCTGATGGACCAATGATGTTGTTTAAAGCGTTGCTTGCAGCGGTTGCTGGTGGGGCCTTGATTTGGGGTGTTACGCGCATCCCAAAATCGGGTAGCTTGAAAAAACTTCGTGGGTTCTTGCTGGTTGTGGCGTGGGCTGTTGCCTATGTTGTTTACCGTTCGCAAATTGATCCGGCGGCACGTTTGATTGAAGCTGAGGCAGGATTTATCGGCGGTCTTGGCCTACCGGCGATCCTTGGCTGGATTGTTGGCGGTATTCTTGCGGGTGTTGTTGCCTATGTTGTGGGTAAAATCTGCCTTGGACTACGCACCGACTATTTGGCGATTGCGACCATTGGTATTTCGGAAATTATCCGGGCGCTGATCAAAAACATGGATTGGCTGACGCGGGGTACGCTAACCGTGTCGCCTGTACCTTGGCCCTCGCCTTTACCAGCGGACATTACCGCGTCAGGTTTGGCAGAGCCAGATATGGCGATCATTCTTGCCCGTTCTGGATTTTTGGCCATCACGGTCTTGTTTATCGCTGTGATCTTTTTCTTCCTTCAACGCGCATATGAAGGGCCTTGGGGCCGGATGATGCGTGCGGTCAGAGATAATCATGTTGCGGCTGGCGCTATCGGTAAAAATGTCACCAAACGCGAACTTGAAGTGTTTGTGCTGGGCGCGGTGTTGATGGGTATTGGTGGGGCAATTCTGACCTCCTATGTTCAAATTCTTGATCCCAGTGGCTACCAGCCGATCAACCACACCTTTATTGTTTGGGTGATGATTATTGTTGGTGGGGCAGGCAACAATTATGGCGCGCTGTTTGGCGGTGTGTTCATCTATATTGTTTGGACAATTTCTGAACCTGCATCGCTGGTTCTCTTTAGTCTGATCAGTGATTTGTCGGACGGCGCGGGCATTGGGGCCATACCCGATATGGAATCCCGCGCCCTGCAAATGCGGGTGTTCGTTCTTGGGATGGTGATTACGTTTGCGCTTCGATATGCGCCTCAAGGTATGATCCCTGAGCGGATACGCACTGAATAGAGCTTAAGCCTCATCAGTTTTAAAAAAACAAAGACGCCGCTCCATGAATTTGGGGCGGCGTTTTCGATTGATTGGAATGGGCGTTTAAACTTTTGCGCTAACCCACATGACGTTGTAATGCGTGCCATCATGGCCAATGCCACTTTCACCGGGCGTGATTTTTAGCTCATTCCAATCGGCTGCCATTTGGAATTTTTCGGCCAGCATTTCTTTTGTGGGCAGGTTGTAATATCGATCAAGCCGATCGCGTGCCGCACCATCACCGCTTTTAAAACTCGCCATCAATAAACCGCTCGGCTTAAGGGCTCTATGTGTGGCCTTGATGATGTCGCCGAGTTGATCCCATGGCGCGTGCAACAGGCACATATTTGCCCATATCCCATCAAATATGAGCTGTTCATCCAATTCGTCGAACCGCATCACCTTGGCGTGTTTACCAAGTCGTTTGATGGCAAATTTGGCGAGTTCAGGGTTGCCTTCTGTCGCTGTGATGTCAAAGCCTTGCTCGTGCATATAATGAGCTTCAAGCCCCGCGCCACATCCAAGTTCAAGAACGCGACCACGTTCGGGAAGTTGGTTGATAAAGGTCATCAGGGTTTTGGAAGGCTTCGTTCTTCTCGCAGCGTATTCGTTTGCGTTTTCAGCGTAAAACTTAAATGTATCTGGATCATATGACATGGAATGAGATTAGCCGATTTTCCTCTCACAAACAAGGCCCGATGCATTGCATCGGGCCTTCCGTATCAATTTATCTGTTAAGCTAAAAAGCTTACATGGCTTGACCAAGTTCAACCCAAGTGCCGCCTTTAACAACCATTTCAACGATCGCGCCGGAAACGTCACCAGCTGCGTCGAATTCATGGCTGCCGCCGCCACCTTCGTAGTTGATGTCTTTGCCTTCAGCGATCAATGCTTTGGCTTTTGCCCATTCACCAGGAAGAATAACTTCACCCGGTGCAGTTGCAACTTCACGAAGAGCTTTATTCAAGCCTTCGCGGTCAGTTGAACCGTGCTTTTCAAATGCCAATGCAGTCAAGAACGCAGCGTCATATGACTGTGCGCCAAACGATGCAACTGGGTCTTGACCAGCAGCTGTTGCCAAATCTGCATAAACACCAGTACCGGCTGAGTCTGCACGACCTTGACGTGTGCCGATCATGCCTTCAACAGACGCTGCATCGATGCCTGTAAGCAAATCATCAGCGATCATGCCGTCACCACCGAAGTAGATTTCGAAGTCGCCTGCTTCAATTGCTTGACGGACGATCGTTTGGCCTGAACCTGAGGCATAAGCCAAAACAACTAGGTTTGTAGAACCGCTAGCGGCCAAAGAACCCAATTCAGCGCGATAGTCTGATTTGCCTTCTTCGTGCGCTTCGTTGATCGAAACGTCGCCGCCACTTGCTGAGTAAGCTGCTGCCAATGAATCGGCGAAGCCTTTACCATAGTCGTTGTTCACATAAGTGATCGCGATGTCGTTGATGCCTTTTGCAAGCAACAAACGAGCAACAACTTCACCTTGGTAGCTGTCTGATGGACCAACGCGGAACAATAGATCATTGTCTTCCACAGTTGTTACAGCTGGTGACGATGCTGATGGAGATACCATCAAAACGCCGGCTGGGATGGCTGCAGTGTTAGCTGCAGAGATTGTTGCACCTGAACACATTGCACCAACGATGGCGTGAACGCCGTCAGCGTTGATCAAACGATCTGCCGCGTTGGCAGCTGCTGTCGCGTCTGCACAAGTCGAATCGCCGATTGTGAATGATGCTTCACCACCAAGAACGCCGCCTTGTTCGTTAATGTGTTGTAATGCAAGCTTTGCCGCATCACCCATTGGTGGTGACAAAGTTTCAAGTGGACCCGTAAAACCGAGCAAAATGCCGATATTTACGCCGTCAGCCATGGCAGGTGTAGCAACGCTTAGTGATGTTGCAGCAACTGCGGCTGTGAGTGCTAATTTAAGATGACGCATAATTTCCCTCTGACTAGTTCATCTTCTAGTTTTGACCCAAATTGTTTGTCAGGCTATCCTGACAACATTGGGCTCACGCGAGGTCGTTTTCCTCCCTCGCCTAAGCTCAACAATACGCATTTTAGGAAAAGAGTCACCCGTTTTGATGTAAATTTACCAAAGATCGTACTCCATTATGTGAAAGTTGGTTAAGTTCGGTCATGGTGATGAGAAAACTCACAAAATTATGTCATATCATTCGCTTACCACTGATTGCCCGACAATTATGAAGCGATCAATTGAAGAGAAGAGAAGTCGTTTGCCTAAGTTTGGTTGGTCCGTCTTATTCGGAGTACGTTTGGCCCTAATAGTTGCTTTTTGCGGTGCGGTCGGCGTTAGCGCGAGCAGAGCGCAAGACCAACAGGCCGGTTTAGGGTGCAGCGGAAAAGAGATTGTCATCGCAGATTTGCAATGGCCATCTGCCTCGATTTTGGCCCATATCCATGCGCGATTTATTGAAGAGCAGTTCAACTGTAAATCCAAGATTGCATTGATGGACATTGAGAGCGCAGTGACCACATTGAAGACTGCGCAAACACCAACGCTCATCCCAGAGCTATGGATCACCCGCGCGACTGAACGCTGGAACCAGGTGTTGGAGGCCCGTGCCGGATTTGGGGCAGGCAATAGTTTTGATCGCACAGTTTTGGAAGGCTGGTTTGTTTCTGCAAAAGTGGTTGCTGATTTCCCCTCGCTAAAGAAAGTTGAAAATTTGAAGGAACTTCAACAACTTTATCAACTGCAGGAAAAGCCGGACTTCATCTCTTGTCCCAAAAGTTGGGGCTGCGCGGTTCTTAACACGAACATGCTCAAGGCCTTTGGCCTATATGATTTGTTCAATGTCATTGAACCTTCAGACAGGTTGATGATGGATCAACTGGTTGGGCAGGCGCTGTCAAAGAATTCGCCGAGTGTATTTTACTATTGGCAACCCAACGCGATGCTGAACGAGCTTGATTTGGCTCAAATTGACTTGGGCAATTATGACAATAGTGCATATCCATGCCTGGGGCAGTCGGGATGTTCAAAATTGCTTGCGAGTAACTTTATTGAAGAACAAGTGCAAATTGTATTGGCAAGCTGGGTGCGTTCAGATGCCCCTGAATTGTTACCTTATGCCCGAAAAGCAGTGATGCCGGTTACTACAATGAATGCTTTGTTGGCTTGGCAGGTGGATAATAATGCACCTGCAAAAGAAGTGTCCGACCATTTTTATACAAACTACGAGACGATTTGGGCCGAATGGCTACAATAGCAAAATAAGTATAATTTTTGAAATACTCAAGCAACTTTATCTAGACGTATGAACATCCATTGAATATTGGTGGTGCTTTTTGAATACACAACTACAATGTTTAGATGAACTTTAAATACATGTTCTATATTAGTGAATATTAATGTATATTATTTATAGATACTTCTTGTTTTGTTCACAAAATTTTGTTTGCGAAAATGGTTTGACGCATGTGTTTAGTCTCCCTATGCTCCGGCCAAACGCCGAACTATTTGGGAGAATGCGTATGACTATTAAATTTTCAAAACTTGTTGCTGGTGCAGCGTTGGTTTTTGGGGCGCTTGGATTTGCGCCTGCTGCAATTGCTGCGACTTGCGATACAGATAAAAAAATTGATATTGCTGAGATGTCGTGGCCATCTGCTGCTGCATTAGCGCACATCCATGCCAAAATTCTTGGTGATGGATTTGGCTGTGAAGTTGAAGTGGTGGCCGGTGATACTGTGCCTACCTCGGCATCTATGTTGGCAAAAGGACGCCCGGCATTTGCACCAGAATTGTGGACAGGTTCCATTCTTGATATCTGGGCAAAAGGCGAAGCAGACGGGACAGTGTCGAGCTTGGGTGCAGCGATTTCTGATGGTGCGGTTGAAGGCTGGTGGATCCCTAAATATGTGGCGGACGCAAATCCTGACCTTAAAAATGTTGAGGATTTGGTTGCCTATAAAGACCTATTCATGGACCCAGAAGACAATTCAAAAGGTCGGATTTATTCGTGCCCTCCAGGCTGGTCTTGTGAAATCACGAACGCAAACCTTTTCAAGGCTTATGAATTAGAAGATAGCTTTAATCTGTTTTCACCCGGTTCTGGTGGCAACTTGGACGCCTCGATTGCGCGTGCATTTGTTAAGCAAGAGCCAATTGCATTTTACTATTGGGGCCCGACAAGCTTGATGGGCAAGTATGACATGGTCAAATTGGGCATGCCGACACATGATGCGGAAATTTTCGCGTGTAACGGGAAATCAGATTGTGCCACTCCGGGTAAAACTGATTGGCCTACGCCACCTGTCGTTAAGGGTGTTGCAGCATGGTTGCCAACAGAAGCTCCAATTGTCGCTGATTACATTTCAAAGGTTGCGTTGAGCAACGTTGAAGTTAGTGCGATTTTGTCTTGGGGTTCTGAGAACAAAGCTTCCGCGGAAGAGACAGCTGAAAACTTCTTGAAAACTCAAGAAGCTGTTTGGATGACTTGGGTGGATGCAGATGTTGCAGCGGCTGTTAAAGCAAGCTTGAACTAAAATTTGAATATCAAAAAGCTGAAAGGACCGGGTGAACTCGGTCCTTTTTCGTCTTTATCGGAGTAATATGTTTCCAGAGATCTTTGAAACACGGCCAATTCGAATTTGGCTCGACAACGGATTAGAGTGGATTGTCATCAATTGGGGCGATCAATTTGAAGCGGTAGCGATGCCGCTTTTGTGGCTTTTAAATGGAATTGAAGCTGGGTTATTGGCCACACCATGGTGGGTAATTATCGGTTTTTTCACCGTGCTTGCCTATTTGGCGACGCGAAGATGGCCGTTGCCGACCGTTGTGCTCGTGTCGATGTTGTTTCTGGGTGTTATGGGGTTGTGGGAAGACGCGATTAAAACGATGGCGCTGATGATCGCGGCGACTGTCACGGCGATTGTTTTTTCCATTCCGCTTGGAATTGCCCTGGCACGTTCTTTATTGATGCGTAAAATTGTGACCCCGGTTTTGGACTTGATGCAGACAATGCCAAGTTTTGTCTATCTCATTCCAACAGTGATGATTTTCGGACCGGGTAAAATTCCGGCGTTGCTGGCGACAATCGTATATGCGGCTCCTCCATTGGTGCGGCTGACCGATTTGGGTATTCGTCTTGTCGACCCTCAAATTATGGAAGCGAGCCAAGCGTTTGGTGCGAACCCGCGACAGCGCTTGTTTGGCATTCAAATCCCTTTGGCATTGCCCACCATTTTGGCAGGGATCAACCAAACAACGATGATGGCATTGGCCATGGTGGTCATCGCGTCAATGATCGGGGCAGGCGGACTTGGCTATCAAGTGCTGCAGGGTATTGGACGATTGGAAGTTTCTCGCGGCATCCTCGCAGGTCTAGGGATTGTGGTGTTGGCGATTGTCTTTGATCGGATAACCCAGGCTTTTGGCAAGCAATTACAAGCTCATATTGGCGTTGATGTGGAGCGTTCATAATGACTGATTTGAAAATTAAAATGCGCGGTGTCACCAAGATTTTTGGCCCGCGCCCAGACGAAGTTTTGACCGCCCTTCGCTCTGGCGCCTCTAAAGATGATTTGCAGGCCGAAACAGGACATGTGATTGGTCTCAACAATGTCGATTTGGATGTCGCTCAAGGCCAGCTGCACGTTGTGATGGGCCTGTCAGGGTCGGGGAAATCTACACTTATTCGACACGTAAACCGTCTAATTGACCCAACTGCGGGCAGCATTGAAGTAAACGGAAAAGACGTGTTGGGCATGGATATGGACCAATTGCGTTTATTCCGGCGAACTGAAATCGCGATGGTGTTCCAAAAATTTGGATTGCTGCCACACAGGTCGGTTATCGATAATGTGGGGTATGGGCTTGAAATTCGCGGTGTGTCGAAGAAACAGCGACTAGAGACGGCTGAAGAGTGGATCGCCAAGGTTGGGCTAGAGGGATATGAAAATTCTCGGCCTCATCAACTGTCTGGCGGACAACAGCAACGGGTTGGTTTGGCGCGTGCGCTTGCGATGGACGTGGATATTTTGCTGATGGATGAGGCTTTTTCTGCGCTTGATCCGCTTATCCGTTCTGGCATGCAGGATGAGTTGTTGGTGTTGCAAAAGGATTTGAACAAAACCATTTTGTTCATCACCCATGATTTTGACGAGGCGCTGAAAATTGGCGACCAAGTAACTGTATTGCAAGACGGCGCGGTTATTCAATCGGGGCGACCCGAAGAAATTGTGCTCAATCCCGCCAATGAGCATGTGGTGGAGTTTGTTGCCGATGTGAACCGTGCGCGGGCCATTCATGTGCATACGATTATGGAAACGGGTGACTTTGGTCCATGTGATTATCGTGTGAACGCCAGCGCATGTTGCGAAGATGTTTTGCCACTGTTTGCTGAACATGACTGGGTCGGCGTGTCGGATGAAAATGATAAGATCATCGGAAAAATCACCGCCAAGCAGGTGATCAAAGCGCTGGCAAGGCATAGTGCCCCGGTTTAACTGAATGGGATAAATTGGAGCTAGGCTATGCCTGAGTTTAAAAACCGCATCATTGATGTTTGTAAGCTGACCGGAGAGTTCACAACGCGATCGGGTTTAGTGGTCAATACCTACTTCGACAAATATCAGTTTGAAGGACAACCTGATATTCTTGGGGAGATAGCGCGTCGATTGGCGAGGCAATTGAATGTCGAATTTGACGTGCTGGCAGGGCTAGAGATGGGTGGTATTCCCATCGCTACTGCACTCTCGTTGGAAATGGGCAAGCCGGTTTGTTTCGTTCGTAAACAAGCAAAGTCCTATGGGACCGAGCGCATTTCTGAGGGGCCAGACGTCAAGAATAAACGTGTGCTTGTTGTAGAGGACGTGACAACCACCGGCGGGCAGATATTAAAATCCGCCAAGGAACTGGAAATAGCTGGTGCCCAAATAGTTGGCGTCGCATTGGTTATCGCACGTGACGCAAAAGCGGTTGAGGCAATAAAAGACGCTGGTATGCCGCTTTTTGCGCTAATAATGCCAAAAGAGCTAAATTTGACCTAAGTTTTAACCAATGTCCGCTCAATGGCATCCTGCCAACCGGCGTATTTTTGTTCAGCCCAATCATTGTCTTTTTCAGGCAAAAATTGGTGGTCCAAGTCCCAGCGTTCCATCATTTGATCTGGTGCGGGGCATATGCCTAAATATAGACCCGCCAGATAGGCCGCGCCTTTTGCTGTGGTTTCTAGATTTTTGGGGCGATCAACGGGGGTTTGGCAGATATCGGCCAAAAACTGCATGGTCCAATTGGATGCGGTCATGCCGCCATCGACGCGTAGTTTTTCAATTTTACCGCCAAAATCGGCATTCATGGCGTTTAAGAGATCGCGTGTTTGATAGCCAACAGCTTCAAGAGTTGCTTTGACGAACTCGTTTGGCCCAGTGCCACGGGTTAGGCCATAAATCGCGCCGCGTGCATCTGAATCCCAGTATGGCGCGCCAAGCCCAACGAAGCCTGGAACTAAATATACATGCTGATTGGGGTCTGCGGATTTGGCCATTTGATCGCACTGACGTGCATCTTTGATGATTTGAATGCCATCCCGCAACCATTGCACGGCTGCCCCTGCAATATAAATTGAGCCCTCAAGTGCATAGGTTGGTTTTCCATCCAATTGGTAGCAAATGGTCGATAATAGTCGGTTGGATGACTTTAGCGGTTTGTCCCCGACATTCATCATCGCAAAGCAACCTGTGCCATAGGTGGATTTCACCATGCCTTTTTCAAAGCACGCCTGGCCGATGGAAGCAGCGTGTTGATCCCCTGCAACGCCGGTAATTGGGATAGATGCACCAAAGATTTCGGTGTCGGTTGTGCCAAAATCGGCGGCGCAGTCTTTTACTTCGGGCAGTAGCGAGGCGGGAATATCAAACAAGTTGAGCAGTTCGGCATCCCAACAGCCGTCATGAATATTATACAGTAATGTTCGTGAGGCATTGGTTGCGTCGGTGACGTGGGTGCGCCCGCCAGTGAGTTTATAAATCAACCAGCTGTCGATGGTGCCAGCGAATAGTTCGCCCTGTTGTGCGCGTTTGCGTGCGTTGGGCACATTGTCGAGTAGCCAGTTAATCTTGGTGCCGGAAAAATAGGGATCAAGCAGCAGTCCCGTTTTGTCGGTCACTTTGATTTCGTGGCCCTGTTCTTTCAGTTTGGCGCAATAAGCTGCCGTACGTCGGTCTTGCCAGACGATGGCATTATGAATGGGTTCGCCTGTTTTTTTGTCCCAAATGACAATAGTTTCACGCTGGTTGGTGATGCCAATACCCGCGATTTGACTTGGCGAAAGTTTAGCTTTGGCCAGTGCCTCACTTATTGTTTGAGAAACCGTTTGCCAAATTTGGTTTGGATCATGCTCGACCCGTCCGTCATTTGGAAAATGTTGATCAAATTCCAACTGGCTCGCGCCAATTGGGGTGAGATCGGCATTGTAAATAACGCTGCGGGTGGAGGTCGTGCCCTGATCGATGGCAAGTAAGTGCTTGTTCATTTGACTATTTTAGCGGCTGGAATTGCCCGATGCAATCCAGAGTTAAGCAAATTGGCTCGAATTATTGCTCAAATTTTGTGCACTTTTACGCCATAGGCATAGGTTTTTTATGAGGTTAGACTAATTTGTAGCTTTATTTCCGCTCATGGGTGGTTTTTGGTGTTTCAGATGCTTGCTAAACGCCATTTTTGACGCCTATAAACCGTTAATCTTAAGCACACCCGATATGAGGACCCTCTTGATGGAACTGAAAAAAATCAATGATCAGGTGAGTGTGAGCCCACAAATCGCGATTGAAGACCTTGCTGCGATTAAAGAAGCGGGTTTTAAAACCATCATCAATAATCGCCCAGATGGCGAAGCGCCAGACCAACCAATGTCGGCAGAGGTGAAGGCCGCAGCTTTGGCTCAAGGGCTAAAGTTTGTCGAAATCCCGATGGGCCGTGAAGGCGTTTCCCCTGAAATGATAGCACAGACCCGAGAGGTTTTTGCTGATGGCGAACCTGTGTTGGCCTATTGTCGTTCTGGCACGCGCTCCACGACGCTATGGGCTTTAAGCCAGGCCGGAAATCTACCGGCACAAGACATTATTTCCGCTGCAGCAAATGCTGGATATGATGTTAGCCATCTTGCTGGCCATTTAAGCGAATAGGCTGAATAAAATAAACTAAAGACGCGTTTTCCTTGGTGCATTAATGTTGCCAATTGCGAAGAATTAAAAGGATCAATCTGTCCATGAAGATCAAGAAAATCCTCGTTGCCAATCGAAGTGAAATTGCCATCCGCGTGTTCCGCGCGGCCAATGAAATGGGTATTAAAACGGTCGCCGTTTTTGCTGATGAAGACAAATTAGCATTGCATCGATTTAAGGCGGACGAGGCATATTTGATCGGCAAGGGTCTTGGCCCGGTGGAAGCTTATTTGCAGATTGATGAATATATTCGCATCGCCAAATTGTCGGGTGCTGACGCCATTCACCCGGGTTATGGTTTGCTGTCCGAAAGTCCAGAGTTTGTCGACGCGTGTGAAGCGGCTGGTATCATCTTCATTGGTCCAAAAGCCGAGACCATGCGGGCGTTGGGCAACAAGGTTGCTGCTCGCAATATCGCGGTTGAAAGCGGTGTGCCGGTGGTGCCTGCAACGACACCGCTGCCGGACGATATGGACGAAGTTGTGCGGATGGCAAAAGAGGTCGGTTTCCCGCTGATGCTCAAGGCCAGCTGGGGCGGCGGTGGCCGCGGCATGCGCACCATTCGTGATGAAGCTGCAGTTCGCGCAGAAGTGCCCGAAGCCAAACGCGAATCAAAAGCGGCATTTGGCAAAGACGAAATGTATTTCGAAAAGCTGGTGGAACGCGCTCGGCATGTTGAAGTTCAACTGATTGGCGACAGCCATGGCAACCTCGTGCATTTGTTCGAGCGGGATTGTTCGGTGCAACGGCGCAATCAAAAAGTCGTGGAGCGAGCTCCAGCTCCGTATCTGACCGAAGAAATACGCGAGGCTTTGACCGGAGCGGCCATTCAATTGGGGTCTTCAACTGGTTATCGCGGTGCGGGCACTGTTGAGTTTTTGATGGATGCCGACAGTGATGAATTCTACTTCATCGAAGTAAACCCGCGCATTCAGGTTGAGCATACGGTTACTGAAGAAGTGACGGGCATTGATATTGTCAAAGCTCAAATTCGGATCGCTGAAGGCAAGAAAATCGGCGACGCGGATAGCGGTGTGCCGGTCCAAAAAGACATAAAGCTCCATGGGCATGCCCTTCAATGTCGAGTGACAACGGAAGACCCCGAAGAAAACTTCATTCCAGATTATGGCCGCATTACTGCCTATCGCGGGGCGACAGGTTTTGGCGTGCGTCTTGATGGGGGCACAGCCTATTCGGGGGCAGTCATCACGCGCTATTATGATCCGCTTTTGGAAAAAGTGACCTGTTGGGCACAAACACCAGAAGAAGCGATCGCGCGGATGGACCGGGCGTTGCGCGAGTTCCGTATTCGCGGGGTGACGACAAATCTGAATTTCCTTGAGAACATCATCACCCATCCAAAGTTTTTGGATAACACTTACACGACGCGGTTTATCGACAATACGCCGGAGCTGTTCCATTTCCCCAAACGTCGTGACCGGGCGACGAAACTTTTGACTTATGTGGCGGATGTTTCTGTTAACGCGCATCCCGAAGTTAAAAATCGGCCGGTGCCGCCGGCAGAAGCCGCGGCGCCAAAAGTGCCGACATTTGAACCGCCCACCGTTTTGGAAGGGTCGCGACAAATTCTTGAGCGCGAAGGGCCAAAAGGTCTGGCGGATTGGATGAAGGCGCAAAAGCGGGTTTTGTTCACCGATACGACCATGCGCGATGGGCACCAAAGCCTTTTGGCGACACGGATGCGGACCCACGATATCGTGCAAATTGCTAAGGCATATTCGCATGGTATGCCGAATTTATTCTCACTTGAGTGCTGGGGTGGCGCGACATTTGATGTGTCCATGCGGTTCCTTACCGAAGACCCTTGGGAACGCTTGGCAACCATTCGCGAAGAAGCGCCAAACATTTTGACGCAAATGTTGCTGCGTGGCTCCAACGGGGTTGGGTACACCAATTACGCAGACAACGTGGTCAAATATTTTGTAGAGCAGGCCGCAAAAGGCGGTATCGACATTTTCCGCGTATTTGATTGCCTGAACTGGGTGGAGAACATGCGCGTCTCGATGGATGCGGTGCTGGAAGCCAACAAAGTCTGTGAAGGCGTGATTTGTTACACCGGTGATATGCTTGATCCGGATCGGGCCAAATATGATCTGAAATATTATGTTGGTTTGGCCAAAGAACTTGAAGCGGCAGGCGCGCATGTTCTTGGTCTTAAGGATATGGCTGGGTTGCTTAAACCAGCAGCGGCGAAAAAGCTGATTTCGACCTTGAAGGAAGAGATTGGTTTGCCGATCCATTTCCATACGCATGATACTTCAGGTGTTGCGGCGGCCACGGTATTGGCGGCGGTTGATGCGGGCGTTGATGCGGTTGATGCGGCAATGGATGCGTTTTCTGGCACCACATCGCAGCCTTGCTTGGGTTCGTTGGTGGCAGCGTTGCGCGGTACGGAGCGCGATCCAGAACTGAACGCCAAAACGATCCGCGAGATTTCGTTTTATTGGGAAGCGGTTCGCACCCAATATCGGGCGTTTGAAAGCGATTTGCGTTCTGGCGCGTCTGAAGTTTATTTGCACGAGATGCCCGGGGGTCAATTCACCAACCTTAAAGAACAGGCCCGTTCATTAGGGCTTGAATCGCGCTGGCACGAAGTAGCGCAAACCTATGCGGACGTGAACCAAATGTTCGGCGACATTGTTAAAGTGACACCGTCCTCCAAAGTGGTTGGCGATATGGCGCTTTCGATGGTTTCGTCAGGGCTTAACCGCGCTGATGTTGAAGACCCCGAACGTGAAGTCGCGTTCCCCGAATCTGTAATTGGGTTCTTTACCGGCGATCTGGGTCAGCCTCCGGGTGGGTTCCCGAAAGAGTTGCAGGCAAAAGTGCTCAAAGGCAAAAAGCCATTGGCCAAACGCCCCGGCGCCTATCTTGAACCCGTTGATTTGGAAGCCAAGCGCAAAGAAGCCGAAGAATTAGTTGGACATCCGATCGATGATTTCCAATTGGCTTCTTACTTGATGTACCCTAAAGTGTTTGTGGATTACATGTCAGCCCAAGATACTTATGGCCCCACATCTGTGTTGCCGACACCAGTGTATTTTTATGGTTTGGAGGCAGGCGACGAGGTCTTGGTTGATCTGGCCAAAGGCAAAACCATGGTTGTGCAATTGGTTGGCCAATCCAAGCCAAACGAAAAGGGCATGGTGCGGGTATTCTTTGAACTTAATGGTCAGCCGCGTTCTGTGTCGGTGCCAGACCGGTCGATGGCCAGCGAAATTGTAACACGGCCAAAAGCTGAACTGGGCAATGCGCTACATGTCGGCGCACCGATGCCGGGCGTTGTTTCCACTTTGGCGGTTAAACCGGGTCAAGAAGTGACCGCCGGTGATGTGCTGCTTTCGATCGAAGCGATGAAAATGGAAACCGCCATTCACGCCGAAATCGACGGTGTCGTTGCTGAAGTGCATGTACAACCAGGCAACCAGATCGATGCGAAAGATTTGCTGGTTCGGTTTGAGGGGTAAGCAATACGCTGCCTGAACAATAATAAAGCCGCCTTGAAAAGGGCGGCTTTTCTTATGCGCGATTAATCTGCAGCCGGTGTGTCTTGGCTGAAAATGTTGATCCAGCCGTTCTGTGTACGTTGCCAGATGGAGCTGACATACATTGTTTCTTGCTCGTCGCGATGCGCTCGGGTGAAGTCAGCCCGATAAGACAAGAGGGCGTGGTCATCGCCTAAGTGACGAGCCTGCAAGTCACTAAGCGCGAACGATTTGATGGTTGGCCCGTTTTCCAGCTGGTTCACATGATGAGATTTGGGGGAGAACCCGCTGGCATATACACCGAGAAAACTTTGATGCAGGGCGGCGCTGTCGGCTTCCATATCCCCTGCCACAAGCGCGTCCCAAACATTTGTTTCACACTGTTTGAGTTCAAGCAGCAGCATGTTGTCGCTGTTCATACCCAATTTCGCAATTCAAAATGTCCAAACATCTACCTAAGCCGTTTTTTACCCTCGATGATTTTTTCCTGCCCAGATTGGCGGGCGCGCTCGGGTTTTTGGGTATGATGCACGATGCGCGGCAAGCGCGAGACAATCCAGGATACTGCAAACGAGACGATGATCACATCATCAACCCAGCCAATAACGGGAATGAGGTCGGTGATAAGGTCAAGTGGGCTGACCACATAAAGTACGGTCAGAACCGTGAGCACTTTTAAATAAGTGGGTGTGAGCGGGTTCCAAAATGCATGCCATAGGGTGACGATTTCTCGTCTGAACCGAATTAGTCTTGTCACGATCATATGGAGCTCCCTTCTCAAACGGCAGAGCTTAGCAACTAAGCGCGGCCTTACTTATAGATAGGTCAAATGGCCGCATTTTCAAGTCTGCAGCCCTTTGGTTGCGTGGATGCCATATTGCGCTTATATGCTTTGAGCAATTGAGGAGAGATTTATGTCCGGTCTGATTGAGCGCAGAAATGCCGTTGGGGTGATGGTTGGCAACGTCAAAGTAGGCGGTGACGCGCCAGTGGTTGTGCAATCCATGACCAATACCGACACAGCGGATATTGAAAAAACGGTTGAACAAGTTGCCGACTTGGCCCGTGCCGGATCAGAAATTGTGCGCATTACGGTGGATCGCGACGAGGCCGCTGCGGCCGTCCCTCACATTCGCGACCGGTTGATGCTTTTGGATATCGACGTGCCGTTGGTCGGTGATTTCCATTATATTGGTCATAAGCTTTTGTCCGACCATCCAGCATGTGCTGAGGCGTTGGCTAAATATCGGATCAATCCAGGTAATGTGGGCTTTAAAGCCAAACGCGACACGCAGTTTTCTCAAATGATTGAAATTGCCAACAAATATGACAAGCCGGTGCGCATTGGCGTCAATTGGGGCTCGCTCGACCAAGAGCTTTTGACCAAATTGATGGATGATAATGCCAATAATGGCTCCCCCTGGAGTGCAGCGCGGGTGCAACGTGAGGCGATTATTCAATCGGCTCTGCTCAGCGCGGAACGAGCCGAAGAATTGGGCATGGGGCGCGATAAAATTATCCTGTCGACTAAGGTTTCCAACGTGCAGCATTTGATTGATGTTTATGCAGATTTGGCTTCTCGTTGTGATTATGCCCTGCATTTGGGGCTTACCGAAGCGGGGATGGGCGCGAAAGGCATCGTGGCTTCATCCGCGGCGCTTGGGATTTTATTGCAACAAGGGATTGGTGATACGATCCGCATTTCCCTGACCCCGGAACCGGGCGGCGACCGGTGTCTGGAAGTTGAGGTTGCTCAACAACTCTTGCAGACCATGGGTTTTCGGCAATTTTTGCCAGTCGTTACCGCGTGTCCAGGCTGTGGACGCACGACGTCGACGGTGTTTCAACAATTGGCGAAAGATATTCAGGATCACCTCAATGTGTCCATGCCGATCTGGCGGGAGAAATATCCGGGCGTTGAGGCGATGAGCGTCGCTGTGATGGGTTGTATTGTGAACGGGCCAGGCGAATCAAAACACGCGGATATCGGCATATCCTTGCCCGGTACAGGCGAAACCCCAGCTGCTCCGGTTTTCATTGATGGGGAAAAAGCCAAGACCTTGCGCGGTCCGAACATTGCCGATGATTTTAAGGTGATGGTGGCTGACTATATTGAAGGTCGGTTTGGTGGTTGATCTAAGCCGTCAAAACACAAATCAAACGATTGTTGAAAAATGGATAGTTTAGCTCAATCTGATCTTATAAATGCAATTGTCGATCTGGATATGGTGCTGCTTAAGGACCATACGGAAGCGGCGGGTGTTAAATTTGAAAGAGAGGCGCACTATCAAGCTGTTAAATCACGTTTTGGCAGGCAAAAATAACACCCATATGGCGGCAAGATGAGCTGATCGCATATGGATATATCTGGGCAAAAGATGATTGTTGGTTTGTCGGGGGCTTTTCGATTTTACCAACCCACCGCACGGCTAAAACCATGGGCCGATTGATAATTGGTCTGTTGGGCCATATCGATACTGGAAATCTTCAACGCGTCGAAAGCCACGTTTATAAAACCAATGCGCTTTCTGTAAATTTTCACCAAAAACTTGGATTTGAAATTGTCCAAGAAAATGAAAAGGGTTTTGCTTTCTCGATTGCGTTGGAAAAGCTGCTGGATCATCCAGTTGTGCGCAGATTTGGGAATGCAGCTCGTTAAAGTATAGAGCTCGCGCTTTGTCCTTATTTCAGTTTTCGTCAGTAGGTTTCTAGGCCTCTCTTCTGGCGAAGTAGGTTACCAACTCCCGCATCAAATTTGCGCGGTCATCAAAGTTTGCCAATAGTGTGAGCGCATTTTGCAATTCATTATCTAAAACGGTTTGCGCATGGTCTAGCCCATGAGTTGCAATAAGCGTAGATTTGCCTTGCGCTGCATCCTTGCCTGCAGTTTTACCCAATTCTTGAGACGTTTTGGTGGCGTCCAGAATATCGTCAGACATTTGATAAATGCGTCCGGCCGCTTCCGCAAATTTTGTTAAGGCCGCGAGTTGGTCACTGGTTGCTTGGGCCATGATGGCACCCATGCGCACGGAGGCGCGGATCAGTGCGCCGGTTTTCATGGCGTGAATCAGCGAAATGGTTTCAGGATCATAGCCTTGGCGTTCGCCTTCAATGTCGCGCATTTGGCCGCCTGCCATACCGCCAACGCCTGCGCCGTGTACAAGTTCAGTGATTAACTGGGTGCGGATGTTGGAGTCTGGGTGCGTAAGCGGGTCTGCCAATAAGCCGAAGGCATGGGTGAGCAGACTGTCCCCCGCGAGAATCGCTGTTGCTGGATCATAAGCTACGTGAACGGTTGGCTGGCCGCGGCGCAATTCATCGTCATCCATATCGGGTAAATCGTCATGCACGAGCGAATAGCAATGCACATATTCTAGCGCTGCGCCTGCGCGTATGAGATCGCCATTGGTCTTTCCGATGAGGTCCGCGCTCAGTTTAACCAGTAATGGACGTAGCCGTTTGCCACCGTTCAATGCGCCATGTCGAACAGCCCCCACCAATCGGTCGGGTGCGGCGTAAGGCGTTGATAATCCGGTAGTGCTCAGTTCAGAATCAAGGAAATGTTCTATT
Organism: Maritalea sp.; assembly: GCF_051251695.1. Taxonomy (NCBI): domain Bacteria; kingdom Pseudomonadati; phylum Pseudomonadota; class Alphaproteobacteria; order Hyphomicrobiales; family Devosiaceae; genus Maritalea; species Maritalea sp. The sequence continues at coordinate 20,831 of NZ_JBPOEU010000014.1, forward strand.
GCGTGAGCACAAGATTTAACGGCGTCATCAAGGGACATGGTTGGGCTTTCAATGCGGCATTCGGGTCTAAGAACTGGCCTAATGGTTCTAGCTGTGATTGAATGGATTTTCAACAAATGGGAATTGCGCATTTTTTACTGGCCAATGGGGCATTAAAGTCGTATATACCCGCCCAACAAACGAAGTATTTGATGCTTGAGCGGCCCCGACGTTGTAAAATGGTGAGGGGCGTTTTTGTTGAATGGAGAGATTAAATGGCTGTACCAAAAAGTAAAATATCTGGCATGAAGCGCGGTCACCGTCGCTCTGCTGATGCGTTGAAACCAAACACATATGTAGAAGACAAGGATAGCGGCGAACTGCGTCGTCCGCACCATGTTGACTTGAAATCTGGCATGTACCGTGGTCGTCAGATCTTGAAAGCGAAAGAAGCTTAAGGCTTACTTTTTGCTAAACAATAGTTTTGAAGCCGTCTCATTTTTGAGGCGGCTTTTTTTGTTTGCCTTGCCTCTTTCGGCAAATCGGGAAATGATAGGTGCAAATTGATCTATCAAAGGACCGTCCAATGATTTGGAAAATCCCACTGCTAGCCCTGCCGCTTATCATTTATAATTTGGTGGCTTTCGACATTGTGGGCGATAAAGCCAATGGTTGGGCCTCACCGGTTATGTCATTGGACATGGCTTCGGGTGCGGTGTGGACAATGAGTGTTGGTGATCTTCTGGTTGTTTTTGCGCTAGCCCTGTTGTTTGTTGAAGTTCTTAAATCGACAAAGGTGGGCAACGCCTCCATTTTGGATCATATGTTTTCGACCTTTGTATTCATCATTTATCTCGTCGAGTTTTTGTTGGTGCCAGCTGCGGCAACGTCGCTATTTTTTACCTGCATGGCTATGTCGCTTGTGGATTTGGTTGCTGGGTTTTCCGTTTCAATTCGCTCCGCCTCGCGTGACGTCAATTTTGGCGGATATCAATAGGAAGTCAGTTACATGAATTTTCGCATTGAAAGCGATTCGATGGGGGAGATTGAAGTACCTGTCGACGCCTATTACGGCGCGCAAACTGCTCGTTCAAAGATGAACTTTAAAATTGGCGTCGAGCAAATGCCAATTGAAATCATTCATGCGTTTGGGGTGTTGAAAAAAGCCGCCGCGCTGACCAATCATGAATTGGGAAATTTGGATGGGGACATTAAAGATCTCATATGTGCCGCCGCTGATGAAGTTGTCGCGGGCAAATTGGACAGTCATTTTCCGTTGGTTGTTTGGCAGACAGGGTCGGGTACGCAATCCAACATGAATGTTAACGAGGTGATCTCAAATCGTGCCATTCAAATGGCAGGTGGTGAGATGGGGTCTAAATCCCCGGTACACCCGAATGACCATGTCAATAAATCACAAAGTTCAAACGACACTTACCCAACTGCGATGCATATTGCCGGGGTTCAGATGATTGAAACTCATTTGATGCCAGCGATTATCAAGCTGCGCGATGTGCTTGATGGGAAAGCCAAAGCATTTGACGACATTGTGAAAATTGGCCGTACGCACTTGCAAGACGCCACGCCGCTTACTCTAGGGCAGGAAATGAGCGGCTGGGTGGCTCAATTGGATTTAGCGCTGGCGGCAGTTCAAGCGACAATGCCACAAATGAAACAGTTGGCGCTGGGCGGAACGGCAGTGGGCACAGGTCTAAACACGCATCCCGATTACGCGCAAAAAGTTGCGGCGAAAATTGGTGAGTTGACGAATATTGATTTTCGGACAGCAGACAATAAATTCGCCTACCTGGCAGCGCACGACGCGCTAGTGGGTACCCATGGCGCACTCAAGCAACTTGCTGTTGCATGTATGAAGATCGCCAATGATGTGCGCTGGCTAGCGTCTGGTCCGCGTTGTGGATTGGGCGAGTTGAGTTTACCGGAAAATGAGCCGGGTTCGTCGATCATGCCGGGCAAGGTAAATCCGACCCAGTGCGAGGCTTTAACCATGGTCTGTGTGCAGGTTATGGGCAATGATGCTGCGATGGGGATTGCTGGCAGCCAAGGCAATTTTGAACTGAATGTTTATAAGCCGGTGATGGCTTATAATCTCATCCAGTCAGTGCGTTTATTGTTTGATGGGATCAATAGTTTTAATCAGAATTGCGCTCAAGGCATAGAGCCAAACCGCGAGCAGATCGATGCGCATTTAAGCAATTCGTTGATGCTGGTGACCGCGCTTAACCCACATATTGGATATGATAATGCTGCAAAAATCGCCAAACATGCGCATAAGGCAGGCTTAACTCTTCGTCAGTCAGCGATTGAATTGGGTTTGATGAGCGGTGATGATTTTGACGCGGCGATTAAACCACAAGAAATGACTGGGCCGAAAACTTAGATTAGCGTTTTCTTATGCGTCCAGCGTGCGCAAATAGCCAACGGGCATACGCACTATTTTGCGCTGGTAGTTTTGAGCATAGGCGCTTTGTGCTTCATTTGTGCTGCCGCGACGCTTCTGGCGATAAGCTGGCACATTTGATTTTGCCGCGATCACTTGGGTTACAAATGACGCATCTGGGCGGTAATTGGCATTAAAATAGCGCGTGCGACGTGCGGCTGGTTCTAAAACCATTGGCAAGTTTTGTTCCGAATTGACCCGGTTTGTTTCGTTTTGGTTCGAACTCATGACACACTCCGCTTAAAAGCAAGCCATTGTTTCAAAATGATACAGAATGGATGGCTCACACCCATTATATTGCAATGAGCGTGCCAAGAATAAAGGTTTTGTTAACTTTTAACCCCTGAAAAGCGGGGAAATGGTTAAAACTGGTCTTTTGCTTTCCGAAGGGCAGCAAAGGTTTCCACCGGATCGTTTCCATCCAAGTTGAGTGATTTTGCTAGTGTTGCCTCATCGGCGCGCAAGAACGGGTTGGCCTGTTTTTCAATGGACATTTTTGTTGGTAAGGTGGGTTGCCCAGCGTTCAGTTGCCTGTCGATTTCCTGCATGCGCTCAATCAAAACTTGATTGTTAGGGTCAATTGTTTTGGCGAAGGCGGCATTTGAAGCGGTATATTCGTGACCGCAGTAAAGATCTGTTTCATCAGGAAGTACGCGCAGTCGTTTAAGCCCTGCCCACATTTGATCGGCTGGGCCGTCAAACATCCTGCCGCATCCAAGAGAAAACAATGCATCACCTGCAAAAAGGGTGGGTTGTTCGTCAAGAAAATAGGCGATGTGCCCAAAGGTGTGCCCAGGGGTTGAAATGACCCTGAGATGCCCAGCGCCAAATTCAAGTATGTCGTTTGGTTTCACCAGTTCGTCCAACTCGTCTATTTGTTTCGCTTCGGCAGCGGGTCCATAAACGGTTAAATCGAAATGTTTGCGTAAAGGCGCAATGCCATCAGTATGATCCCAATGATGGTGGGTTATAAATATCTTTGTGGGCACCAACCCCAATTTTTTGCAGGCATCGACGATTGGCGCGGCATCAGGCGCATCAATTAGGGCAACTTCGCTTGTTGTTGTGCATTCAAGAATGAGCGCATAATTTGTTTCCAAGGCGGGAATTTGATGAATTTTGAACATGGTTGCCTCTAAGGTTTGCCGAATTGAATTCGAACTTTAAATTGTTGGCACATAAATGCATAGTGTGGGTTCACTCAGTTCTAAAAAGTAGAAGCAGATGTTTGCTGTTATCGACGAGTTGCTGCAATTTTACCGCTCTCCATTGGGACGAATATCTCGACGTCTAATTCAAGATGTTATGGGTGAGTTGATTGAAGACGCAAACGGGCAGCGGGTGGTTGGCCTTGGGTTTAGTACGCCTTATTTAAAGTCGCTGACGCAAAATGCAGAACGGGTTATGGCTCTTATGCCAGCCAGACAAGGTGCGCAGGTTTGGCCCAAAGAGGGGCCATGTTGCACGGCGCTTGTGGATCCGCTTGAATTGCCGTTTACCGATAGCGCAGTTGATCTAGTGGTGGCAAACCACCTCTTTGAATATGCGCGTGAACCAGAAGAGCTAATGCAGGAGCTTTGGCGTATAACGACGCCTGGTGCTCGGCTGGTGATCGTTGTGCCCCGTCGTCGTGGCCTATGGGCCCAGCGGGACAATACCCCATTTGGGCATGGGCATCCGTTTTCGCGCAACCAATTGAGTAAACTATTGCGCGCGCATTCGTTCACGCCTGAGATTTGGCGAGAAGCCCTTTATCTGCCCCCGAGTAATTTTGGCCCGGTGTTAAAGTTTGCGCGATTGTTCGAAGGCATCGGTCGACTAGCGGGGCCAGCCTTTTCAGGGGTTATGGTGGTGCGTGCCCGTAAAGAAATGTTTCCAGCGGTCACGAGAAAACGCCAGACCCGGCGTTTGGTGAATTTTCCAGAATTTGCGCCCCAGCCTGCATATCCAAACAACGCCAGTTAAGCAATTCGCATAAATCGAACCAAAATCGGTGGGTTTGCTTTGCGCTTTGGTGGTGTCCTCATTAAGGTGCAGCGCTGCAAATACAACTCAAACAAAACGAGCAGGAATAGTGTCAGACCGTCCTCAGGTTAATCCATCCATATTGGAAATCGCTGCTTATGTGCCGGGCAAATCCAAAGCCGCGCCGGGCATTGAGCCAATTAAATTGTCTGCAAACGAATCGCCATTGGGCGCAAGCCCAAAAGCCATCGAGGCTTATCGATATCATAGCGGCGATTTAGCGATTTATCCGGACGGATCGACGAGCGAATTGCGTAAAGCAATTGGTGAGGTACATGGTCTTGATCCCAATCGGATTGGTGTTGGGTCCGGCTCAGACGAATTGCTTCATTTGATTGCCCAGCTATATCTTCAGCCGGGTGACGAAGCAGTGATGTCCCAATTCGGTTTTTTGGTTTACCCGATTGTTACGCGTGGGGCAGGCGGGCGCCCCGTCTTCGCCCTCGAAACAGATTTGAAAACAGACGTTGATGCGATGTTGGCTGCGGTAAATGAGAAAACAAAGATTGTTTATGTTGCCAATCCGAACAACCCAACAGGCAGCTATTTATCGGCGGATGAACTTGATCGCTTGCATGCCGGGTTGCCCAAACATGTTCTGTTGGTGATCGACGCGGCATATGCCGAATATGTCGACGCGCCGGACTATAAGTTGGGTATTGACCTTGTTGATGCGCACGAGAACGTTGTGATGACGCGGACATTCTCCAAAATTGGCCTTGCGAATTTGCGGGTTGGTTGGCTTTATGGGCCCGCTCATTTTATGGATGTGTTTAACCGGTTACGCGGGCCGTTTAATGTAAATGGCGCTGCGATGAAGGCTGCAACTGCCGCCGTTCGGGACGTGGAATTTACCGCGAAATTGAAGGCCCACAACAAACGAATGCGCGACAAGTTGGTGGCTGAATTGCAGTCTAACTGGTTCCGTACGAGAGCGAGCCAAGGCAATTTTGTGCTGACTGAGTTCTCCGACGAAGTTGGTTACACCGCAAAAGATGCATTTGAAGCGCTGCTGGCAAGGGGCTTAGTTGTGCGAGAAATGGGCAGCTATAGTTTGCCTCATGCGTTGCGCATTTCAATTGGCCACGAAAAAGATATGACATTGCTGATGCAGGTGCTGCACGGCATGCGAAAGAATTGAAGACAAGATGTTCAACAAAGTTGCAATAATCGGGATCGGCCTTATTGGTTCATCCCTTGCGCAGGCAATTGCTAGAGGGCAGTTGGCCAAAGAAGTCTCCATATCGGATAAAAATGAAGCTTACCTGCAAGAAGCAGAAAAGCTTGGGCTGGGGACGCATTATAGTTCTGACCCAGTGATCGCGGTGAAGGATGCAGATCTCGTCATCTTATGCACCCCTGTTGGTGCGTATAAAGCCATCGTCGAGCAAATTGCTGCTTCACTCGCACCCAAGTCCATTTTAACCGATGTGGGTTCCGTAAAAGGACATGTGGTAAAAACGCTGGCCGACTTACTTCCAGATCATGTTGAATTTGTGCCGGGTCACCCTATTTCAGGTTCTGAGAATTCGGGCCCAAGCGCTGGTTACGCCGAACTGTTTGACAATCGTTGGTGCATTCTAACTCCAGCGGAACGCTCAAGCGATGCCGGCGTTGAAAAACTGCAGCGGTTTTGGGAAGCCGTGGGCAGTGACGTTGAGGTTATGGATGCAGAACATCATGATATGGTGTTGGCCATTACCAGCCATTTGCCTCACCTAATCGCTTACAATATTGTGGGCACCGCCGACCATTTGGAGAGCGTCACGAAATCGGAAGTGATTAAGTTTTCCGCAGGTGGTTTTCGGGATTTTACGCGGATTGCTGCGTCCGACCCGGAAATGTGGCGCGATGTGTTTTTGACCAATCGCGAGGCTGTTATGGAAATGCTCGGACGCTTCTCGGAAGACTTATCCATGCTGCAGCGTGCGGTACGTTTTGGCGACGGGGAAATGCTCGAAGAATTGTTCACCCGCACCCGCAATATTCGACGTTCAATCATTGACGCGGGTCAAGAAATTGATGCACCAGATTTTGGTCGCCAAGTGGTCGTTCCGGAAGATGAAACGGGCGACGAATAAGCTAAAATCAGAATAACGCTGGCACGAAAAACAATGGTGCAACACCAATGCTTACGGTGCCAGCATTAGCTGTCCATAGTGATTTATATTCGCCATCTGCGTTTGCGACACCAAAGATTGTCGGCGCAAGTATTCCATACGCTTCTGGATCAAACAGTTCGACCAAGCCTTTGGATTGGGTGGTTGCCTTCCCGCTCAGCTGGCCCTGTGCGTCCAAGTACATCTCACCATTTGCGGTGAACTGGATTTCTTTTGCAGCGAAATCAATATTGTGAATGATAAGTTTGCCGTCTGCATTTTGCCATTGCCGAAGAATGGTTGGATATTGCCACTTATTTACATTGCGATTGAGTTCACTAACTTCAAATTCAATATTGAGGGCGGCGTTTTCCACCCCAAGTTCAATAAGATTTGCGTCTTCCGTTTTAAAGAAAGCTTGCAGTCCCGCGTCAGCATTTTGCGTTGCAATTAGGTGGCCTTCAAATGCTTTTGCATTCGCCAGCTCGATCTTACCTAACAGATCGTCGACCAACTTTAAATTCTGTGCGATCGCTGAAATGCGCATCAGTTCCATGCTCCAGTTTAATCGTCCGCTAAGTTGGAGCTGGGTGAAGTCCAATTGACGTTGGCTGCCGGTAAATTCATTGCGCCAATTGATGGGCGCATCTGCAAACCCGATTATGTGGGTTGGGCTATAGATCCGAACGGTTGCTTTGATGTTGGCAACATCAATTTGCTCGTCGCCGGTTATCACTGTCGCATTTTTGCAGTTAACGTCGTAGCGGAACGGAAATCCGACAATGGATCTCTCGTCGCAGCGGATTTGCGGATCGCTATTTGTTGATGCGAGCTGATCTAACTGCTCACTGATGAGCGTGGTGCCGTAAAACCAGCCGCCTGTCCAAGCGAGAACCAATACGAGTATGATTGCAATGAGTATTTTGAATTTGGTCATAGATGATGATCTAGCGCGGGTTTAACTGCTTGTCACCCCATATGGGACGACATGTTTTACATAGTGGTTGTTGTTGAACTGGCGTGGAAAGATTATAAGTCATGTTCGACTTTATATTCCTCATCAATATGGTCAATTTATGGGTCACTGGGTTTTTGGTTATGGTTCGCTTATTTGGCGGCCCGGGTTTGAGCATAAAGATGCGCGGCAAGGTCTTTTGCGCGGATTACACAGGCAGTTGTGTATTTATTCATTTACCCATCGGGGAACCGAAGACCGACCGGGTTTGGTGTTCGGCCTTGACCGGGGCGGCGCTTGTCGGGGGATGGCTTTTGAAGTCGAAGATGCGATCTGGGATGAAACACATGTTTATTTGCGTGAGCGTGAGCAGGGCAATGATGTTTATAAGGAAAGCTGGCGTTCAGTGACGCTTGACGACGGGCGGGTTGTGAACGCGCTGACTTTTGTCGCAGACCGCAGCCATCGCCAATATGCAGGCCGCCTATCGCGGGAAGATCAATTGCGGCTTGTGCGGCAAGGCATTGGCAATTCTGGCAAAAACCCAGAATATGTCATCAATACTTATGCACATTTGGCGCAAATGAAGATCAAGGATGAAACGCTAAAATGGCTTCATGACGCCTTAATTGAAAGCGATTGACGCCGCTTCACTAAGCGGCGCGGCGCTCCGGGTAAAGACGCGCAGCCTCCAAGTCCCAGATCATGGTCAAGGGGGGCATTTCATTATCAGCCAATTCAAATACATAAGCACTGTCGGCCACATGCACTGATTTTAAAAAGGCCCGGCGGCTCTGTTCGTCATGGATCAAGTTTTCACCTGTTCCTACCCACAAAGCATCTTCTCCACCTTCAGTGTATTTTGACAAAAGACAGAGTTGGTTGCCAGCCATATTGAGATCGGCGAGGCCAATTTTTACAAGGGTATAGGTACGTCCAGTTCGGCCCACCCATTTGGCGGCTTGATCGGAATTGTTCAAACTAATTCGTCGAATGGCTTCTGACATTACATTCCCCGATTCTTTTCCAATACCCTAGAAGAACAAAAATAGAACAAATCTATTCTTTTGTCAAACGGGTATTTGGATAAGTACCACATATATGGTGAACGGGAGATGAATTGTCAATATATAGGGGTTTAGGCGCGATGGGCGTCAATTCTTGCTTGTAGCGCAGGGGTGATAGGGCGTGCGATTCCTTGCTCGATATCCTGCATCAACATTTTGGTTGTTTCAGGCTCAATTCGCTCTTGGATGGTTTGGTGAAACTCTTCCATACTTAGGCCTGCCGGAATGGGTTTCATATATTTTGCGCGTGCGGTGCCCGGCCAAAGAATGAGTGAATTGCGGGGCCAGTAAAGCCCCGAGGTAACAGCAACCGGGACAACCGGGACATTTTGAGCCACATACATTTTGGCCAATCCCCATTTGTAACGCGGCTCGTCCAAGGGCGCGCGACGGGTGCCTTCTGGGTAAATAACGATCCGGCAACCGCGTTCGACCGCTGCTTTGCCTTGCTTGACCATTTGCGGTAGTGCGGATTGACCATTTTTACGGTCGATTGAAATTGTATGGAAATTTTGCATGCACCAGCCAAAAAACGGGATGTCGAGCAATTCTTTTTTGGCAATGAATGTTGGTCGACCATTGGTTGCCGCAAGCAAAGCAAAAATGTCCCAGTCGGACATGTGTTTCGAAGCGATGATGAAGGGGCCATCGGGCAGATTTTCCTGACCGGTGATTTCGGTTTTGATGCCGACAATCCATCGCAACAGAAATAGGTTTGCGACATACCAGAATTTGACGACCCACCAGCCAGACATTTTTGGGCCAAACAGGGAATAAATGCCAAAAGGAATAGCGAGCACAGCGGTCAAAGAAAAAAAGAACGCGTAGAAAATGAGCGACCGAATAGCTTGGATAATCATCTGGGTTACTTTCAACTTTGTTGTGTGCCTGATTGCGTGCAGGTCGTTTTATCGTGCGCCCTTTATGGCGCAACTTGTGTCAAAAAGCGATGGACGGTGATCCGCGATGTAATTGCGGTCAATATCGCAATGACTGCAACCACAAGAATAAGCCCTAAAAGTCCAAACCATCCAAGGGTGAACTGACCAAAAAGAAGCTCAACCTGCGTCGCACTTTGCACGGGCAAAACCGCGTTTGTAATCGTGCTGGCGATAAAGAAAAACAGGATCGACATCGCTCCACCAATCAGACCGCCTTGCAATCCGATAGCCAAAAACCGTTCCTGAAATGCGCCAGCAATATAGTTATCCGAAGCGCCGATGAAATGCAGAACATCAACAATTTCACGATTTGTGGCCATAGCGCCGCTGGTGGCGAAAACAATTGTGAGCACTGTGGCGGCCAAAATAAGCGCCAATGCGAGGGTGCCAGATAGAACGACTGTACCAGCCATGGCGTTCAATTGTTGTTGCCAGAGGGCGTGGGTGTCCACGCTTGCTTCTGGAACGGCGGTGACCAATTTGGTTTTTAGCGCTTCAAGATCAAAAACTGCTGGGTTATTGAGCTGGACGATCACCAACCGAGGCACGTTGAACGTGCTGATGTCGAACTTTTCTCCCAACCATGGGGTCAACAAGTCTTGGCTATCTTCTAATGTTAGTTCAAAGGCACGGCCGACACCGGGCGACTGCTGGGCCAGCGAAATCGCGGTTCGGATATTGGACAGCATCACTTCTTCTTCAACCGGCTGCAATTGGATCGTTACCTCTCGTCCGACTTCTGACGACCATGCCAGCGCAGAATTTTGGACCAAGTAAACCGAGCCAAAAGTGGCGCAGCTCAAAAAAGTCATAATCCCGACAAGCAATGCAAGCGTGCGGCCAGCGATTGATTGGCGTGGCACAATCGGGAACGGTGTTTTTGATTTGAGCGAGAGCGTTGTAAGTAACTGATTAAACTTTGACATTGACGCCTCCATCTTCCAATTGCAAACGCGGAAACTTGAACTTATCGAGCAAATGGTGTTCGTGACTGGCCAGAATTATGGTTGTGCCCATCCGGTTTAGTTCGACAAACAAATGCAGTAAGCGTTCAGAAAGCTCTGGATCCACATTTCCTGTAGGTTCGTCGGCGAGCAGTAACTCTGGCTTTGCGATCACCGCGCGCGCAATCGCTGCGCGTTGTTTCTCGCCGCCGGATAAAAGCTCTGGGCGCACATTCATCTGGTGGCCAAGGCCCACCCAATCTAAAAGTTCTTCAACATTTGATTTATATGCTTCTTCGGGCTCACCACGAACCGCGAGTGGCAATGCAACATTTTCAAATGTTGTAAGATGTTCCAGCAACCTGAACTCTTGAAAAACAATCCCAATGCGTTGCCGCATTTGCATTAATGCGGATTTGTCCAAGATGGCCGTGTTCTGCTCAAACATTTCCATGCGACCATTTGTTGGCCGCAAAGAGAGCAATAACAGGCGCAACAATGACGTTTTGCCGGAGCCTGATGGCCCGGTGAGAAAGTGAAATGAGCCAGGGTCGATATTGAAACTCAGGTCTTTTAGTATTTCTGGTCCGGTTCCATACCGAAGCCCGACATTTTCGAATTTGATCAAGATCCACTCCCGAATCACCATTTAGAAACCATTTTAACAGTGATGTATAATTTAGCGCTGATTAGTAGCAGGTTTTTTCGGAGTGTTAACACAATCAGCGTTAGATTTGTGCCCAGTTTAGTCATCGGTTTTTACAATGATCATTGTATGTCCAAATTGTAGCACACGTTATGAAGTTGCCGCGCAAGCGATTGGCGACCGTGGTCGTTCTGTGCAATGCGCGACTTGCCAACAGTCTTGGCATGCAAAAGAGCATATTGAGAAAGACCTTGTCGCCCAAGTGGATGATGCACTTGAGGATGCTGCCGAAACCGATTCGAACGCAGATTACGAGCCTGCGGATGAAGATGCCTTGGACGTTGCGTTCAATGCTGAAGAAGACAATGCGCAGAGCGAGCAGTTCGCGGCGCCTGATCCCACAGATCAAATGAGCAGTGAAATTGATCTGGTTGCGGAACCGCCAGGTGCAAACGAAGTGCCGCCGCAAAAAGGCGATGCGGGTTCAGACGCTGTTGAGAGCGCTAGGGATGCGGCCCAGATTGTCATCAACTCCATCAATGATGATGACGAAGTTGAGTTGCAGTCCTATGCCGGCCGACGACGTCAACAAATCGAGCGGATGAAGCGTTCGCGGCGCATTGCAAAACGTAAGCGGGAAATCGCGCGTGCCCTGCCGATGGCAAAGCTTAGGCGCAACGTTAGTTACGGCGCACTTGGCGCTACGGTTGTTGTTTTAGGGGTAGTGCTTGGCTTTAGAGACAAGTTGGTGCAGAATTATCCTGATTTGGCGGGTTTTTACCGGCTTTTCGGTCAAAGTGTGAATGTTGTTGGTCTTGAGTTTGCAAATGTTAAAACTGATCGGCTTTGGCGCGATGGACATGAAGTATTGTCGGTGCGTGCTGACATTGCAAATATTACGGGCCGGATGATTTATTTGCCGCCCATTCGCGTGGTGCTGCTTGGTGAGGAGGGTGAGATTATATATGAATGGAACACTACACCTAGTCTTGCTGTACTTGAATCTACGGGTGTTTTTGAGTTCAAAACAGAACTGTCTTCACCACCAAATGATGTAAAGCGCGTTAAAATGAAGTTTTTGGAGTGGCACGTCAAACCAAGGCTTATGGAAAAATCAAATGCTGACAATTTACAAATGAGCTCAGCTAAACCAAGACAGAGACAATCTGTTTACGCCGGAACCAATGTCGCTGCGGAGCGATTGAAGGCGTTTAATAAATAATCAGGAGAAGATCGGGATGGCGAAAATTTTATTGGCAGAGGACGACCCCAGTGTTCGCGGTTTTGTTAGTCGAGCGCTGGAAATGGATGGTCACGATGTGGTGGTTACCGAAGATGGTGGTCTTGCTGCTGAGGCGGTGCTTGAGCATGAGGGCGCATTTGATCTTTTGCTATCTGACATTAAGATGCCCGTGATGGACGGCATTGCGCTTGCGCTAAGTGTTGCTGCACAATATCCCGACATTACAATTTTGCTGATGACCGGATTTGCGGATCAGCGAGAACGCGCCCATGGGTTGGATGCATTGGTACATGATATTGTGCCAAAACCCTTCACCCTTGCCGATATCCGCGCAAAAGTTGCACAGGCGCTAGAAGGTGGCGCCGTGGAAAAAATGACTTTGGCAAAAACGCTTGGGGCGTAGGCGGATTTTTTAATGCTCAAAAGTTTCATATTAAACTGTTGCATTTTTTATCCCCATCAGTAGATTTTAGGCACGGCACAGCCCGTGCCTCCCGCCTCCGTTTAGGGGAAGTATTTGCATATTGGGTAGTTTTTCGAATTTGAACCCGTCGTACGGGCAATGCGCATAAGGGGGAATTGCGCTATTGGTCCGTTGGAAGGTTCTGTAAAATGAAACTATCTGCACCAATCTATCAGCTGAAACGACAAGCAAAACTCCTTGCAAGACAAAACAAAATGCCATTGCATCAGGCGCTGGACCAAATTGCGCGCACGCAAGGGTTTGCCAGCTGGAGTTTACTGAGCGCTAAGGCGCAGTCCGTTGATCAGGTCGAAAAGTTTGCGAAAATGTTGTGTCCCGCTGACATGGTTTTACTGGGTGGGCGTCCCGGACATGGCAAAACAATGGTGGCACTTGAAGTTGCATTCTTAAAACTGAAGTCAGGCTTTGACGCCTATTTCTTTACACTAGAATATCACGACAAAGAATTGAGTAATCGTCTTGCTGGTATGGCGAACGGCGACATTCATACTCAACTCATTGTCGATACATCGGACAAGATTTGCGCAGACTACGTGATTGAAAAAATGGAAAATGCGCCACAAGGTGCTGTTGGTGTGATCGACTATCTCCAACTCTTGGATCAAAGACGCACCACACCTGAACTTGGCATTCAACTCAAGCAATTGAATGACTTTGCGCGATCATCAGACGTCACCCTTGTATTGATTTCGCAAATTGATCGGGCGTTTGAGCGTTCGGGTAAAGACTTTCCCGACCTTGGGGATGTCCGCCAGCCCAATCCGATTGATCTGCAATTATTCAACAAGACTTGCTTTGTGCATGATCAGCAGTTGCGCTGGAATAAAGCGGCTTAAAATTGGATAAAGTGCGGGGCAGATTGCCCCGCATGCTTTATTCCAACCATTCCGGCACACTATCCAAATCGATAAGTGCCTCAAGATCCTGGCGTTCGCGAATAACGTGGAAACGGTCACCGTCGACCAGCACTTCTGCACAGAGCGCACGTGTATTGTAGGTACTAGACATCACCGCACCATATGCACCCGCACTCATGATGGCGATATATTCGCCCTCGTTGACTTTGGGAAGTTGCCGGTTGCGTGCTAGATAATCGCCTGTCTCACACACAGGGCCAACAATGTCGCCGCGCTTTTGAAGTAATTGGTGATCTTCGACCAGAGGTTGGGTTTCGTGGTGAGCTTCATAAAGCGTTGGGCGGATCATGTCGTTCATACCAGCATCAACGATGATGAATGTGCGATCTGCACCTTCTTTTATGTATTCAACTTTGGTGACGAATATCCCGGCATTGCCTGCGATTAATCGGCCTGGCTCAAGGATCAATTCGCAGTCCAAATCTTTGACGTTCTTAAAAACCACCTGCGCATAGGCCAGTGGGTCAGGTGGTACATCGTTTGAATTTCCATAAGGAATACCTAAGCCACCGCCCACATCCACATGGCGAATATTGTGGCCCTCTTCACGTAAACCACTGACCAATTCTGCCAATAGTTTAAACGCATGATCAAATGGTTCAAGCTCAGTGATCTGAGAGCCGATATGCATATCAATGCCGGTAGCATCCAAGTGCTTTAATGCGGCAATGCGCTTATAGACGTTGCTTGCCCGTTCAAATGGAATGCCGAATTTGTTTTCCGCTTTGCCGGTGGAGATTTTGGCGTGGGTTTTCGCGTCAACATTTGGGTTGATGCGCACAGAAATAGGGGCCACTTTGCCCATCGCTTTTGCGACCTCATTGAGGCGCTCTAGTTCGGGTTCGCTTTCTGCGTTGAAGCACTTGATGCCAGCTTCTAGGCCGAGTTGCATCTCTTCGCGGGTTTTCGCGACGCCAGAGAAAACGATCTTGTTCGCTGGAATACCTGCCCTAAGGGCACGTTTTAACTCGCCTAAAGAAACAACATCTGCACCTGCGCCCATCTTTGCAACTAGGCGCAACATCGCTTGGTTCGAGTTTGCCTTCATGGCATAGGCCACGAGTGTATCAACACCCTTAAATGCGTCCTGCATCACTTGAATATGCCGGGTAAAGGTCGCGGTGGAGTAAACATAAAAGGGAGTGCCAACGTCGCCTGCAAGTTCTGTTAGATCGACGTCTTCGGCATGCAAATGGCCATTGCGATATTGAAAGTGATGCACCATAACTATGCCTCGTTATCAGTTGCTAATTGTGCTTTCCAACGCGCGGCTTGTTCGCGTACGTTTTTGGGCGATGTTCCACCATAGGAAGTGCGGCTTTTAACGGAGTTTTCAACGCTTAGGACCTTAAAGACCCGGCTGTCGATACGTTCGTCAACTTGCTTGAAGTCTTCAATTGTCAGTGCGTCCAATTCGCAGCCTTTTCGCTCTGCGAGTGCGACAGCGGACCCAGTGATATGGTGTGCATCGCGGAACGGAACATTCGCTTCACGGACAAGCCAATCGGCCAAATCTGTTGCGGTCGAAAAACCCGAACCTGCGGCATCGCGCATTTCATTGCGATTGATCTTGAGGTCGTTGATCATGCCGGTCATCGCCGCGAGGGCTAGGCCAAGACTGTCAAAGGCGTCAAACGCAACTTCTTTATCTTCTTGCATGTCTTTAGAATAGGCCAGCGGGAGACCTTTCATCACGATCATCAGCGATGTTAGCGCGCCCATGATGCGGCCAATTTTGGCGCGAATGAGTTCTGCGGCATCGGGGTTTCGCTTTTGCGGCATGATGGAAGAGCCGGTCGAGAACTTGTCTGATAGGCTGACAAAACGGAACTGTGCTGTTGACCAGATCACCAATTCTTCGGACAGGCGCGACAAGTGCATGGCGCAAATTGACGCGCTGCTGAGGGCCTCCAACACAAAATCGCGATCAGCCACGGCGTCCAGTGAGTTTGCAGCAGGACGGTCAAAGCCTAATGCTTTTGCTGTCATGTCACGGTCAATTGGAAATGAGGTGCCAGCAAGTGCAGCGGCGCCAAGCGGGTTTTCATTTAACCGTTTACGGGTGTCAGCAAAACGAGAAGCATCGCGGCCAAGCATTTCGACGTAAGCGAGCATGTGATGACCAAAAGTCACGGGCTGCGCGCTTTGTAAATGGGTGAAGCCAGGCATCACGCTGTCGGCTTCTTCTTCAGCGCGATTGATCATTTCCAACTGCAGCGTTTTGATTTGGCTTATGAACATATCGATGCTGTCGCGCACATAAAGCTTAAAGTCGGTCGCAACCTGATCATTGCGCGATCGACCTGTGTGCAAACGACCAGCGGGTTCGCCGATAATTTCTTTCAGCCGTGCTTCAACATTCATGTGAATGTCTTCAAGTGCGCGCGAAAAAGTGAACGATCCGGCATCGATTTCTGATCTAACCTGATCTAGACCTTTTAGAATGGCATCCTTATCTTCACTAGTAAGAATGCCGGTGGCGGCAAGCATGGTGGCATGGGCTTTAGAGCCTTCTATATCTTGTTTATAGAAGCGCTTATCGTAATCGATGGAGGCATTAATTTCCTCCATGATGGCGTCTGGCCCAGAAGCGAAACGACCGCCCCACATTTGATTGCTCATACTTACCTCTCTTAAGGAGAAATGATGTCTTACGATCCGTACAATGAACCCACCAAACCCGCCACAAATAAGTGGACAATGGGGGCATTGATTGTTGTGGCGGTAGGTATAGCGACCGCAGTTTGGGTTAGCAATGGCGTGGGCGGGCAAAACGGTTCTGTTGCGCAAGGCTCTTTTGAAGCTGATCCGGTAGTTGCTGCAGCAATTGACAGTGCCGCGCAGGGAGATTTGGCCGCATTTCGCGCCACGGCAAATGGGAGCTCTTATCCAGAGATCAGCTTTATTTCGGCAGCGGGTGAAAAAGTCGGTTTTGACCATTTTGCGGGCAAGGTAACCCTTGTGAATTTCTGGGCGACTTGGTGCGCGCCCTGTCGGGCTGAAATGCCAGCACTTGATAGTTTAGCCGCAAAATATGCAGATCAGGGTTTTCAAGTGGCAACGATTAATTTGGACGTTGGCGATGATGGCATTCAAAAAGCAAAAGCGTTTATGGATGAAGTTGGTCTGAAAAACTTACCCCTCCATGCCGACCCAAGCTTTGAAGCCTTTGAAACACTAAAGAAACGCGGCGTCGCACTCGGCCTTCCTGCAACATTGTTGCTTGGCCCGGATGGGCACGAGTGGGGCGTGCTCGCAGGACCTGCAGAATGGAACAGCGAAGACGCGTTTAAGCTAATTGATGCAGCTTTGGCGCAGGCTTCTAAGAGTTAAAGCTTTTTAATAACCCTGGCTGGGTTGCCCGCCGCAACGCAGTCTGCGGGGATGTCTTTGGTGACTACGGCGCCTGCGCCAATGGTGGTACGATCGCCGATGGTGACGCCGGGTAAAATAATGGCGCCAGCGCCAATCCAGCAATTGTCACCTATCGTTATGGGCGCTGCTACATTGACGAAATTCATGGTTTCAGGTTCGTCCGCGTAGGGGTAAACGCACCGCTCATCTGACTTGACGGGGTGGCTCGCTGTGAGAATTTGCACGTTTGGGGCGATGAGGACTTCTTTGCCGATTTTGACAAAATGGTTGTCCATAATTGTGCAATTTCGATTTATGAAGCAGCGCTCACCCACCTCAACCATTTCACCATATTCGACGTAAAACGGCGATTCGACCCAAAACTGTTCGGAGGTTTTTCCCAAAAGGCCACGCAAAATTTCCATGCGAGATGGATCATCATATTCTAGGCGATTGAACTCGTGCATCATTTTGCGGGTGCGCACGGCGTGTGCAACGAGATCAGGGTCGCCCGCGAGAAAGGGTTCCCCGGCGAGCATTTGTTCTTTTGCAGATTTTGACATGATATGCCTATTGGACTGGAATTGGTATGTTCCAGCATTAAGCAAATTTTGTTGATTTGGAAAGGGTGGTTAAGCGGACTTGTCGACGATGGAGCCTGTTCCGGCTGCTGGCGTGGCTTTTGCAGTGGCTAAGCTCTGATCTAGCATATTGATCATTTGCTTTTGCATGTCGTTGGATGCTTTGACCATCGCCAATTCGGCGCTCTGCTGGCGTTGAGCAGATTGCATCGCCAATGATTGGGTCACGAGTGACATATCCATCTGAAGCGCCTTCCTAGCTTTTCAGTTGACCAATTATTGCTTGGTTTGCGTTAATTTTAGGTAAAATTCAAGATTAGGCTCGTTGCTTTGCTAGCGCCCGAAAAGCGACACGGTGCTTCTTTTAAGAAAGAACACCAATGTCGCGCCTGCCATCAGGCCGCCAAGGTGCGCCCACCATGCCGTTAAGCTGCCGTCGGGGAAGAGCACAAAGAAAAATTGCATAGCGATCCAAAGACCAAGCACCCAGAGGGCGGGGATGGGCAGAGGCAGGGGGATGATAATTCGTGCCAGAACGTAGACCCGCACTTTTGGGAAAAGAATAATATAGGCGCCGATAACTCCAGCGACAGCGCCAGACGCGCCAACTAGTGGCGCGGTGCTTGTCGGGTCCGCAAGCATATGTGCGAGGCCACCAGCTGCGGCGCAAGCAAGATAGAAAACCAAATAACGAACATGGCCCATGGCGTCTTCAATATTGTCGCCAAATACCATTAAAAACAGCATGTTGGTCAGCACATGCATCCAATCGGCATGTAAAAAAGCGTAGGTGATCAGCGTTGTTTGGTCTGGAAGGTAGGGGACTTGGTCTATTAGCGGATCGCTGAGCCAACCGGGCACAACGGCCATCGTGACCAGAACAAACCCTTCACCCGAAGCCGGCAAAACATATTGAATGGCGAAGATAATCAAATTGATGATGATCAGGCTTTGATTGACCCATGGGCGTTCGACATAGATTTTGGGGTTCTGATCATAAAGTGGAATAAACAATGATATTGTCCCTTATTTAAGCCGTCGTTTGTCGCGTTACTCAGCAATTTCGCGCTCACGCCGCGCAGGCTGGCCCAGCACCCCCGAGCATTTTCACGCCGCCGTCACGAACTATGTTCGCTTCCCCGGCACCCCCGCCAATTGGTACCAGACATAAACGTCTTTCCCAAACCTCATCCTGAGCCTGTCGAAGGATGGAAGACAGTGCACGACATCTGTGGTTCGACAAGCCCACCATGAGGGAAGTGCTTTTCACCCCGACACCACCGCCTATTTTATACCGCCATTTGCGGTTGCTAGCGAAATTGTCCCGGTTTCCAAAGAACATCACCGCTTCCATTGTCATTTGTGACACGCGACAGAACAAACAGCAAATCCGACAATCGGTTGAGGTATTTCACGGCAATCGGATTGGTCTCTGGTTCCACATCTTTTAGCGCAACGCCAACCCGTTCGGCGCGACGGACAATTGTGCGGGCAAGATGAAGATGAGCCGACGCAGCGCTGCCGCCTGGCAAGGTGAAGCTTTTCAAGGGTTCTAGCTGTTCATTGTAGAGATCAATTTGCTCTTCAAGCCAATCAACTTGGCTTTGCACAGCGCGAAGAGGTTCGTAGGTTAGTCCCTCATCAGCGCCCGGTGTTGCAAAATCAGACCCAACATCAAAAAGGTCGTTTTGAATGCGCGCCAGAACCGCATCGATTTGCGGGTCTGCACCGGTATGCAGACGAACCAATCCAATTGTTGAATTCGCTTCGTCAATACTGCCATAGGCTTCAACGCGAATGTCAGCTTTTGAACGACGCGGGCCGGAAACCAATCCTGTGGTGCCATCGTCGCCGGTGCGGGTATAAATCTTGTTGAGCTTTACCATTTTATGTCTCTTAGCGTGGTGCGAAGAAGAAGGCGGCAACCATGAGTAAAATGATCGCGACGAACTGCGCGATAACACGGGCACGCATGAGTTTTTGGCTTAGGTTTGGCGAACCGCCCTTAAACATATTGAAAAGTCCGGCGCCCAAAATGAGCACCACAATGCCGATTGCAGCAAAAATCAGATAGTTGAGAATTTGATCCATTGGTCGTTTCTTAAGTTATGAGGTCGTCTCGAGTTAAGAGTTGGTGCGAGTATAGGCGGTTAAATGCTTCGCCAAAAGGTCATAAATGACGCGGATGCGATTTGCTTTATGGACTTCTCTATGGGCGACCAGCCACATTTCCATCGGCGGGATTTTTAAGTCTGGGACGATGTGGACGATACCCGGCGTTGTTTCGATGAGGTTGAACTGGGCAAAACTGATGCCCGCGCCTTGCTTTACCAATTCCCAAATGAGCGTCTGGCTATCTGTGCGCAATTTAAAGTCTTTGCGTTCTAAGGGAAATCCGATGGATTTTGACACGCGAATAACGTCGTCTTGCCGATCAAGGCCAATAATTTCATGTCCGTATAAATCAGCCGGGGTCTGCGGTGTACCGTATTTATCAAGATAGGATTGATGGGCACAGGCATGTAGCGGCACATCGCCGATTTTTTTGCCAACGACATCCAACTGGCCGGGGCGAAACATACGAACGGCGATATCGGCTTCGCGCAGCAACAAGTTTTCGACAGCGTCTGAGGGGACAATTTCCAACTCGATCATCGGGTAAGTCTGTCGCGCGATAACGAGTAATTTAGGCAATATATTATGGGATATGATTTGCGATGCCGTAATGCGCACCGTTCCATCCAGCATTTGTGTGGCGCCAGTTACAGCAAGCTGTGCTTCTGCGAGGGCTGCTTTGGCGTGGCGTACAGGTTCGACGAGTTGATGCGCGACAGATGTGGGTTTTAGACCTCGCCCCGTTCGGTCAAACAAAACCGCGTCCAGACAGTTTTCCAATTCTTCAACATGGCGGCCAATGGTGGGTTGAGATGCGCCTAAAGCCCGGGCGGCACCGGACAACGATCCCTCATCCATGACGGACAAGAACGAACGCCACAAAAACCAATCAGGTTCACTTGGGAGGTGCGGTCTATTCATATTTGTATATCTCAACTGCGATATTGGCCAATTTCAATTTGATTATGAATATATATGTTGGGGGCAGTCAATCAATATAGTTGAAGAGCAGGAGCAAACAAATGGCTGATACAGTAACAATCTTGGGCATCAATGGTCGCATAGGCCAATTCGCGGCAAAAGCATTTATCGAAGCAGGTTGGAAAGTCATCGGCTTTGGGCGGTCGAACAAAACCGCTTTTGACGGATTTGAGTTTCATCAAGGCGATGCGTTCAAACTATCTGACGTTAAGTCAGCAATCGCTGACGCCGATGTGGTCGTGCACGCCCTCAACTTACCCTATGACAAATGGGAAAATGAAGCGGAACGCATGAATGATGTTGTCATTGAAGCAATGAAAGATACCGGCAAAACATTGGTATTCTCTGCCAACGTTTATAATTTTGGGGCCAATGTTGCTCAGATGAAACCTGATGGCGTTCAAGTGCCTGAAACAGCAAAGGGCGATATCCGCAAGCGACTTGAAGATGCCCTCAAAGTAGGAGCGCAAAATCATAATTTCAAAGCGTTTATGATGCGGGCAGGAGATTTTTACGGGCCGGGTGCAGAAGGCAGTTGGTTTGATCTCGGTTTTGCGATGAATTTCAAGAAACGTCAGATCACATTGCCATGTGATGGGGTGACCAAACATTCATGGGCTTACTTGCCAGATCTAGGCAGGGCATTTGAAAAAGTAGCGGCGAAGCGCGACGAGCTTGCAACGTTTGAGAACTTTCACTTCCACGGCAATTTTGTCACTGGCAATGAGGTGGCAGACGCGATCCAGCGTGTGGTGCCGCAGCCATACAAAATTGTCAGTTTGCCTTGGTGGTTGCTTTCAGCTTTGGGGCTTTTTCAACCGGTCATGCGTGAATTGGTAAAAATGCGCTACTTGTGGACGTCCCCACAGGAGTTGGTTGACCCAAAATTGGACGCCATTTTGGGGAAAGGTTTCGGCACGCCGTTCGAACGGGCCGTTGCAGAAACAACATTGTCGCTGCTGCAAAATTTGGAACTTACTAAGCTGAACAGTCGAAATCACAACCCAGCGATTGGCTAGTCGCCATTTTCGTCTAGGTCTTCTTCTTCCTCAAGTTCGAGCTGGACGCGGATTTGTTCTGGCGTCCAGCCCCTTTTTCTAAGTGCAGCTAGACTTAGCGATTTTTTCGACTTGGAAAGTTTCTTGCCTTCATCATCAAGGATTAAACCATGATGCAAATATTTCGGTTCTGGCAACTCAAGCAAGGCTTGCAAAACGCGGTGAACAGCCGTGGCAAAATAGAGATCTTTGCCCCGGGTGACATGGGTGATGTTTTGGTCCGCATCATCAACTACGACGCTTAAATGATACGAAGTTGGGGTGAATTTACGTGCAAGGATTACGTCGCCCCATGCTGCAGGATTTGCCTTAACGGTTTCCACTTCAGTGAAATCTTCACTTAACTCCTGCCACGTTAGGTCGCCGACCTTTTCGATGGCTTTATCCATATCAAGCCGCCACGCAAAAGCATCGGCATCTTGCATGCGTTTTTCCCGGTCATATTGGCTCATATGTTTGCAGGTGCCGGGGTAAAGGGGCGCGCCGTCAGGGTCTTTTTCCCCGTTTGCATTGGACTTGATTTGGTTGCGTGAGCAAAAACAGGGATAAACGAGCCCGTCGCTTCTAAGTTTTTCCAGCGCTTTCGCATAATCGTCAAAATGGTCTGATTGATTACGTGGCTCTTCGTCCCATGAAAAGCCAACCCAATCCAAATCGTCGAGCATTTGGATGGTGCCTTCTGGGGTGCAGCGAATGGTATCTATGTCCTCAACCCGCAACAATATTTTCCCATCATTCGCCTGCGCGATCTGTTGGGTCATCAGAGCAGAAAAAGCGTGTCCGAGGTGCAATTCGCCGTTTGGGCTGGGGGCGAAACGAAATATGGGTTGATCAATGTTGTTCATAATTGCTCTAGTTGGCACGTTCAGTCGTGAAAGACAAATATGAAATCCACTCCCGTAAGAGATCGTTTGCGCGATGAGCAAACATTGGCCACCCATCTAGCCGAACTTGGCGCGCTTGATCCTTGTTTGATTGAGGTTATTGAACAATGCCTTCCCGTGCCATTACGGGCCGAGGAAGGTGGATTTAGAGGTTTATCACGAATTGTCATCGGACAACTCTTGTCAGTGCAATCGGCAAAGGCGATTTGGGAGCGATTTTGCAATGTGTTGGGAGAAGTAAACGCTGAACGCTATCTTTGTTTGGGCGAAGAAGGTGTCGCTGGCATTGGCCTATCCAATGCGAAGTTTCACACCATTCGCGCCATAGCGAACGCTGAAATCGGGCAAACATTGCGTTATGATTTGATTGAAAGATCGCCCTTAAATGAAGCCATGCGCACGCTGACCAGCATTAAGGGTATCGGGCCTTGGACCGCAGAAGTGTATTTGTCCTTCTGTGTCGGTCATGAAGATATATTCCCAGCTGGGGATTTGGCACTGCGCAAAATTGTTGCGCATCACCTAGAACTTGATGATACACCCAGCATTAGTGAAACAATAAAATTGACCCAGAAGTGGTCGCCCTATAGGGGCGCTGCGGCGCGTCTAATGTGGCGTTATTATGCGCTGGTCAAACAACGAGAAGGCATTTTGCTATGAGCGAACTATTTGGGCCAAAACTTGAACCCGCAAACGGCAACCCAGCAAATAAACTAGTGATCTTGTTGCATGGCTATGGCTCCGACGGAAAAGACCTTATTGGCTTGGGTGATTTCTGGGCTCAGGGTTTTCCCGATGTTGAGTTCCTAGCACCAAATGCGCCTGAACCTTGTTCGGTAAACCCGTTTGGTTTTGAGTGGTTTCATTTGGACTTGGAACGCGGCGACACCAATTACGAAGCTGGGGCAGAGCAGGCCTATCCCCTTATTCGCGACTATGTGTTGCAACGCACAGCGGATGCTGGGTTAAAACTGAGCGACGTGGTGCTTGGTGGATTTTCGCAGGGCGCAATGATGGCGCTTTATGCTGGCTTGCGATTTGAAGAACCGTTGGCCGGCATTTTGGCGTTCTCCGGTAAACTGGTCGATGCTGACGGCATAGGTGACGAACTAGAATCAACGCCGCCGGTGTGCTTAATCCATGGTGAAGATGATGATGTCGTGCCGGTTCAAGGCAGTTTGGAAGCACAAGAAGCGCTGGAGCAATTCTACGTCAATGTATCTTTGAAAGTGTCGCAGAAAACCGGCCATTCCATTGCAATGGACGGGTTAGAATTTGCGACCGGGTTTTTAACCCATGTTTTAAAGCCGGGCCAATCAGTGGAAGATGCATAAGTAAAGAGATTGTTAACCGGCCTTCACATGGCTGACATCTTACGCCACAATGATGGACGTGAATATTAGTGGAGTGATTCTCATCAAAGGAGGAAGGTGTGACAATCCATGTGTCACCCGAGGCTCTTCCGGCACTTGTGTTAAATGCCGATTTTAGGCCGTTGAGCTATTATCCTTTATCATTGTGGTCCTGGCAGGACGCGATTAAGGCCGTGTGTCTTGATCGGGTCAATATTGTTTCTGAATATGACCGCGTGATCAGGAGCCCGAGCTTTGAGATGAGGCTGCCAAGTGTTGTTTCTCTCAAATCTTATATTAAGCCTGCAAGCAATCCTGCATTTACCCGTTTTAACGTGTTTTTGCGCGACCGGTTTTCCTGTCAATATTGTGGGTCAAAAAATGATCTAACGTTTGATCATCTAATCCCCCGCTCGCGTGGTGGCCGTACAACTTGGCAAAATGTTGTGACCGCCTGTTCGCCATGTAATTTGCGCAAAGCGAATAAAATGCCGCGTGATATTGGCATGTGGCCAAGCCAAACCCCGTATCAGCCAACTGCATTTGATTTGCAAGCAAACGGGCGCAAGTTTCCACCCAACCATTTGCATGAAAGTTGGATGGATTATCTATATTGGGATATCGAACTAGAACCCTAGAGCGCGTCCTGATGCCCTCGTTTGGACTGCAAATGGCAGTTTTTTGCGCTTCCGGTGCTCACGTACATAAGAGTACGCTGCGCTCGAGTTCTCAAAGCCTGCCATTTTCGCCTCAAATGAGAACATCATGATCACGCTCTATTTATTATGCGTCTTTTTTTGCGTGGAAATTCAAGTGTCCGGCATAGAGCGTGGCAGCGGTTACGATTGTCGAGACAATTGCGTTGTACCCGGCAAAGCTAAGGCCAAAGAACCGCACCTGTGCTTGGTCGCAGGGGATGACGACGGTATCATTGATGTTTTGTAAGTCTGCAAAATCCGCAATGCCTGCGCCGACGCCAGTGCATGTGTCCGGGCCGGGCCACCATCCCCATTCTACCCCAGAATGATAGGCGGCCATCCATGTGCCGTAGGCGAAAATCAGCGCGACAATGCCCAGCAAAATTGTTAGTGCATTGCTGCTAAGGCGATCCCACAAAAAGATGCTAATCAGTAAAAGCGGAATGGCGATGTAGTACGGGTTTCGCTGCTCATAGCAAAGATCACAAGGTATATACCCGCCAATATATTGAAAGCCATAAGCACCGGCGATTGTTGCCGTTGCCAGTGCCGCGGCGCCGATGGTTAGATTTTTAGCGTTTGAGCTTGTCACAAGCAGTCCCCAAATTTTCAAGTGGTTAGATGAGGTATTTAACCGCAACAAATCCACCCACTAGAAGTGCGCACCCAATAAAGAACATCAATCCAAGTCGTTTTTCGATGAAGTCTTTTATTGGTGGACCAAAGAAATACAAAAGCGCGGCGACGATGAAGAACCTTATGCCACGTGAAACGATAGAGGAGAGGATAAATATGGGCAGATTAAGACCCGTTGCGCCAGAAGCGATTGTGATTACTTTATAGGGGAATGGGGTAAGCCCAAACACAAATACAATCAACAATCCCCAATCATTGAATGCGGCCTGGAAATCTTCGAATTTGTGCCAATAGCCATAAAATTCTAATATCGGACGGGCAAGCGTTTCCAATAAGGCTGCGCCGATATAGTAGCCTAGAATGCCGCCAAGCACAGAAGTGATGGTGCAAATTAGGGCATACCGCCACGCACCTTCGCGTTTGGCCAAGACCATTGGAATAAGCATGATGTCCGGTGGAATAGGAAAGAACGAACTTTCCGCAAACGAAATCGCACCTAGTGCTTTTGGCGCATGTTTGGATGCACCCAGTGCTAAAACCCAGTCATATAGGCGTCTGATCAACCGCTTAATCCTCAAATCTTTTTAAGGACAAGCCGTCCTTTTGCGCCCCAGATGTAATCAGTTTGAAATTCGTGTCAATCAGTGATTGACGCGGGAGTGTTTTTGGCTATATTCCGGCCCCATCACCTTAGTGCGGGTGTGGCGGAACTGGTAGACGCGCGGGATTCAAAATCCCGTTCCTTCGGGAGTGGGGGTTCGATTCCCTCCACCCGCACCATCTTTACATTGCTGCCCGAAATATTTTTTACCATCTAGAATGGTAGGGATGGTTTTGGGTTTTCGAAATTTTCATTTCATATGCATTGCCAACTTTCAAAACGATAGAAGCTGTTCCGTCCAAAAAAATGCTCAATATTGGCATTTTGGGACCAGGATCCGTCGTGTTTTTGAAGAACTATTAACCTTAATTGTTTTAGAAAATAGTTGTCTCTATATTTAAGTGAAATGGATTTTCCTCATGGACGCGGCCAAACAGAAATCACCGTTCAATCTCAAGTTAAGTTTGGCAACCAAGGTCTTGCTGGTAACAGTGGGTGTCGTCATCATCATGTTTGCAGCATTTTCTGTCTACAACGACAGAGAACGTAGCGGGGCGATGGACAAAACGATTGCTGACAATGCTAAAAATATCGGCGGCAGCATGGCACGCAGTGTCGGAAACTGGTTCGCCGGGCGTCAGCTGTTGATTGAAAATGCAGCGCAAAGCGTTGCTAGCTTGGCCGAGGGTGGTGAAATCACCAGCCAATTCGAGCACGATGTATTCACAAAAAACTTTGATGCTACTTATTTTGGTTCAGAGGCGGATGGTAGCTTCCACGCGGTGCCTGATCTTGAACTACCTGAGGGATATGATCCACGCCAACGGCCTTGGTATCAAGAAGTTGTAACCAAAAACGCAACGACTATTACCGAGCCCTATCCGGACGCATCAACTGGCACGCTCACCGTAACGGTTGCTACGCCGGTTCTAAAGGGCAATAAAACCATCGGTGTGGCTGGTGGTGATTTCACTATTGACGCCCTTGTTCAAATGCTTGCCGATATCAAGCTGGAGGGGGGCTATATGTTCCTTGTCAGCGACAACGGCACAATTTTAGTACATCAAAACCCCGAGTTGGTCGGCAAATCCTTAAGCGAGGCGTTTGATGGTGAAGCCCCTGCGCTTTCCCTTGATATTCATCCGGTTCACGAAGCTGGTGTTGACCGTCTAGTTAGTTTTGCGCCCATTCCGGATATGCCAGCAGTCAAATGGTTTGTCGGTACGTCGCTTGATCAATCAATCGCATATGCCGAATTGTCTAACTCGCGCTGGACCAGCTTGATCGCGACGATTATCGCCACGGCTTTGACAGTTTTGGTGATCTTTGCGGTTTTCCAAAAATTGGTGGCCCGTCCCATGCAGCGCATGACCGGCAATATGAGCCAATTGGCCAAGGGCGATTACGATGTTGAAATTGACTATGAAGACCGTCAGGACGACATTGGTGAAATGGCCCGCGCCATTGAGGTTTTCCGCCAAAACGGCATGAAGATTTCTGCGATGACCGAACAAGAGCGCGAAGCTTCTCATCAACGTGGCGTTGATCGTGCGGCGATGATGCAAGATTTGCAAAAATCATTTGGCGCTGTTGTTGATGCCGCAGTTGCTGGTGACTTTAACCCACGCGTTGAAGCCAATTTTCCTGACGATGAGCTCAATGCGTTGGCCATTAGTGTCAATACATTGGTGGAAACCGTTGATCGAGGCTTTAACGAAACTGGTGATGTGTTGGCTGCATTGGCGCAAACCGATCTTACCCAACGGGTTTCTGGCGAGTATCAAGGCGCGTTCCTAAAGCTGAAAGACGACACCAACGCTGTTGCCGATCGGTTAACGGAAATCGTTGGTCGCTTGCGGGAAACATCCGGTGGCCTTAAAGCGGCGACAGGTGAAATCCTTGAAGGGGCGAACGATCTATCTGAACGTACCACCCGTCAGGCAGCAACGATTGAAGAAACCTCTGCTGCGATGGAGCAATTGAGCGAAACTGTGGCAGAAAACGCCAAAAAGGCACAGGCAGCGACCGAAAAGACAACTTTGGCTTCTAAATTGGCAGCAGAGGGTGGCGAAGCGATGATGCAAGCCACAGATGCCATGGAGCGGATTACAAGTTCGTCGTCTAAAATCTCCAATATTATTGGTATGATCGACGACATAGCTTTTCAAACAAACTTGCTGGCCCTTAACGCTTCTGTTGAGGCGGCCCGTGCTGGTGAAGCTGGTAAGGGATTTGCGGTTGTGGCGGTTGAAGTTCGACGGCTAGCGCAATCGGCGGCTCAGGCTTCGTCTGAAGTCAAAGTGTTGATCGAGCAAAGTGCCGGCGAAGTTTCTCAAGGTACAAAACTGGTTGCCGGAGCGTCTGAAAAACTTGGTGAGATGCGGTCAACGGTGCAGGAAAATGCTATATTGATGAATGACATTTCTGCAGCTTCACGAGATCAAGCATCTGCCATCGAAGAAGTTGGCACCGCTGTTCGCCAGATGGATGAGATGACCCAGCATAACGCAGCCTTGGTTGAAGAAACAAACGCAGCGATTGAGCAAACCGAAATTCAAGCCAGCGATCTTGATAAGATTGTTGATGTCTTCCGGCTTGCGGGTAGCACAAGCGTTAAAGCCCATATGCCTGACGTACGAGCGCAACAGCGCAGTGTCGTGAAGGCGGTCAACTCTTTTCCAACCCATGGGAATGCTGCGGTGAGCGCAGAATGGTCTGAGTTCTAGATTATCTAGAAATAACGGATTTGTGATGTCTTAAAGAGCGGGAAGCGAAAGCCTCCCGCTCTTTTTTGTGCCAGCTGAGTTTTATTCAAGCTTGCTCATAATGTCGTTTGTCAGATCGCCAAAGCCTCCTTCAGAACGCCTGATCGTGCCCGTATTTGTTGCAAAGGCGACCACTGCGTCATGATGAGGTGAAAACATGAGGAAGGCATACCACATAGTGTTTGAGCCATTGTGGAAATAGGCGTTTCCGGTCAGTGGAAGCTCTAGCGGTATATTTACCCAACCGGCTGCGTAGCTTTCAGTGTCTTTTGTGAGTTCAGATACTGTGTGCAATCGTTGGGTGGTGCTTGTACTCAAGAAATCAGTATCCCCCTTTTGGGCCCGCATGTGGGTATTGGCAAAGGACGCTAAGTCCTTAAGCGACATATGGACAGTGCCTGCTGGACCGATAATCGGCGTATTGTCCGACCCGGCGGTATTGGGATCTACGGCTTTGGTGAGCACAAATAGTTTTGTCGCATGACCCCAAGGATTTGCGCCTTTGGGTGCGCCAAATCCTGCGCTCGTTAGGTTAAGAGGCTGTAAAACGTGCCTGCGCACCAGCTCTTCCCAACTTTCACCCATAATCTGCGCTGCGATTGTTCCTGCAATTGTGTAACCGATATTGGAATAGATAAACTTGGTGCGAGGGGTGTTTTTTGGCGGGTTTTTCAAAATGGCAAGAACTGCCTCCAACCGCTCGTGGCTTAATTGCTCTTCGCTTGAAAATTCACGGTTCAACATAGTCTTGATGCCAAAGTTCGCTTCAACGCCTGACGTGTGGTTCAAAAGATCAATCAGGCGCACATCGTGCCATGCAGTATCCATCTGAATTGCGAATTGGGGTAATAACTCGCCTAATGTATCATCGAAACTGAGTTTATTTTGATCAACTAGGCGGCCAATCATGGTGGCCGTGATTGATTTGGTGATTGAGCCAATGTGCCATTTGTCATCATTCGTGACGGGCTCATCGCTGCCTTTTTTGCGTAGGCCAGCAGTTGCCTGCGCTATAATCTCTCCGTTGTGCATCACCACGCCGCCATTGCCAAACTGGGCTGCATCTTCAAGAATCTTTGGCAAACGCTGATCGAGCAACGTTTGAATTTCAGTTTTTGTTTGACTCGTCGTTTGTTGGGGGATGGCGGGTCCGGTCATTGAAAATCCAAAAAAGAGTGCGACAATTAGGGTTGAATGGGTGAGGTGTTTTTGAAGGAACCGAGGAACCATGGCCGCAAGTTTTCTCCCGAATTAGAATAATGGTATATATTTAATATGCTAGGTGACCCTATTCAAGAGCCTCGAACAGTTGTTCTGCACACCGGCCAGTCGCGCAATATTACAGCGCTCCATTTCACTGTGCCTCTGGATAATGATCAACGAGCGGTTTTATTTGAACGCATTAACGCGCTGGTTGATGAATTTACAATTGGTTTGGAACAAGTGGAGAAGGCGCCATTTCATTTGATCACGATAGCCGTCAGCCCAACTGACGAATAAATGATGTGGGATTTGCATCTCCCAATTGAAACAAATGCCCACCAAGGCTACAAGGGCAACGTCTTTATTTATCAGCTGGGTTTTTCATGCGGTTTTTGCTTCGCATTCTTTGTGTCCTAATTTTGGGTTTTACGTGGTCTTCGCCCGTTTTGGCGACGCCTCAACTGCTTGTCGATATGCGAAGCGGGGAAGTACTATACGAAGAAGATGCAGGCGTTACTTGGCATCCAGCTTCTTTGACCAAACTAATGACAGCCTATGTGGCATTTGAGGCGATTTCATCCGGCAATGCTTCGCTTAATACGCCGGTTATTATGTCCGAAAATGCATTGAAAGCACCGCCCAGCAAAATGGGTTTTCCAGTTGGTACGGCGGTAACGCTTGAAGATGCTCTTTATCTGCTGGTGGTTAAATCGGCAAATGATGTCGCCATTGCCGTTGCTGAAACCATCGGGGGCAGCGAGCAAAAATTTATCAATCTGATGAATGCCCATGCCAGAAACTTGGGCATGAGCAACAGCTTTTTTGTCAATCCAAACGGATTGCATGAACCTGATCAAGTCACCAGTGCGCGCGATCTTGCTATTCTTTCGATTGTCATCCGCAATCGATATCCACAATATGATGGTATTTTCAACACGCGTACGGTGGAGTTTGGTAAATCAAAACTCGCATCATTTAATATTTTGCTGACGAAATTTCGCGGCACCACAGGCATGAAAACCGGCTATGTCTGCTCGTCTGGCCTTAACATAGTGGCGACGGCTGAACGAAATGGCCGAAAACTGATGGCTGTTGTTTTGGGCGGATCATCATCCCGCGAACGTGGCGAATTGACCGCCTTGTTGCTTGAACGAGGCTTTTCTAACCGTTATCCGGGCACCGGAAAATCTGTGACCCGCATCGCCAACTTGGCGGTACCTCCGGTGGATATGCGCCCCAAAATTTGCGGCAAGCAGGCGAATGAATATGTCGCTGCGCGCAAGGCAGCTTTTCCTTTCGGACTAGAAGGGGAAATCACTTACCTTGGCGACAGCGTTGCGGCCAAACGTGTGCGTGTTCGCACGCTGGGCAAGCTCGTAAATGTCGATTTACCGCGCCCACGTCCATCTTACATTTTTGTGCCCAGCGTTGCACAGATTGCTCTGCCTAAACCTCGGCCAAGCAATTAAGGTCGCTGCGAGGCGTTTAAGCTTTTTGCTGCGCATAGTGGCGTTCGAGCTCAATTAGCTTTTGTTTGCGCCACAGGCCTCCGCCATATCCGGTTAGTGACCCATCCGCCCCAATGACCCGATGACAGGGGATGAGGATGGCGATTTGGTTCGCTCCATTTGCACGCGCCACCGCACGGGTGGCCGTTGGCCGTTCGATTTCAGCGGCGAGTTGGGAATAGCTTTTCGTTTGCCCAGCCGGAATGAGCCGCAAGGCGTCCCAGACATTTTTGGTAAAATCCGAGCCGTGCATCGTTATGGCAACATCGAATTGATCTGATTGTCCTTTAAAGAAACGCGTTAGTTCTTGTTCCACCTGTTCTGTGGGTGGATAACGACCGACGCCGATATTGCCTTTGACGAGCTTAAACAGTTTTCCGAGTTCTGTTTTGATCGCCTTACGGTCGGCAAACTCCAGCAAATGCAAACTGTCCTTGTCGCTGACCGCAATCATGGGCCCGAGTTCGGTTTCAATCCAGTCAGCCTTGAGCATTGCATCTTTGACCAACTTTCCCGGTGGTAAACCCAACAAGTTGGCAAAGGCTGTTCTAAACGCGCTGGGCGAAGAATATCCCGCATCCAATTGGGCGTCGATAACTTTGCCGCCATCAGCCAAAGTGGTGAACCCATCACGGATGCGACTTAGCCGCGCCATTTCCAAAAAGGTAATGCCAAACTGGCGTTTGAAGGCACGTCTGACGGTTGAAGGGTCAAATCCCATACGCACGATGTCTGGTTCTCCCCAGCGCCGCGCGGGCTCATCCAGCAGGGCCTTTGTCAGCGTTTGGATTATCGGGTCGCCATTTGCTTCTGGTGCCAGTGGTTTGCATCGTTTGCAGGGACGAAACCCAGCTTCAATTGCACCGCCAACGTCAGGATAAAACGTACAATTCTCGCGTTTTGGTTTTCGCGCCGGACAGGTCAGGCGACAAAAAATCCCAGTGGATGACACGCCAACATAGGCGTGCCCGTCATAGGCGGGATCGCGATCTAAAAGCGCTTGATATAGTTTGTCGTCATTTGGCAATTGAAATAGCATGGAAACAAATTAGCATGAAATTTGCGACCCTGTCCGTCGCAATTCGGGCGTTTATTGTCCTATTTATGCTTTTTGAATTTCAAACCGCAAATGGTTGTCGACTTTTGTGCTGTTAATCAGGCGATGACCATTTTGATTGCACATATTGGGAATATCAATCGCTGCCAATGGATCGCTTGCCAGCACAGCCAGCCGTTCGCCGGACTTCAGGCTTGCCAGCGCTTTTTCTGCCTTGATAACGGGTAGGGGGCAATTCAACCCAATCGTATCTATTTCCATTTTCGTTTGCATAGCTGCTCAGTCTTGAACCACCAGCACCCAATGCGTGCCAAAGTTTGAATTTTGACTGTAATTTACCGCTAGGCCTGCTTGTTTTGCTTTGGGCGTTAGCAATGTTTTGGCGTCACGGCTAGAACTGCGCCAGCCGGAAAACGTTTCTGCGAAGTTGGAATATCCGGCGCTGAACAGGGCAGATGCATTTGATTTTTGAGCGATCAAAGCCGCAGCGCCATTATTGTTTCCGTCTTTTGCATAAAGGGCAGAGGACATTGTCGCCACATTGTTCAGGTCTGGCGTTAATGTTAGTGACGGCAGATTATTGGCAGCGCGATATTGATTGATTAGGCCAATAGCCTCTTGGCGATCCAATTGTGCGCCTGGTTTTGCCATCGACGCTGTTAAACCAACAGGCAGCGGACTGGTCGCGGCGACACATCCGGCAAGCGGTAACAATAGAGCAAAAATGGCGAATAACTTACGCATAACAATCCCCAATCAACAACAATATCGGCTTTTAGCAGAGCAAATAAAAAACGGCCAGCAAATGAATGCTGACCGACTGCAATTGATCTTAAAAGTGGGGCGAAATTGAGATTAATCTGCGCGGTCGATGCGGGTTGTAAAACAAGTATACCCAGCGGAACGTAAATGAATGAATGCTACATCTTCTTTGTTGAAAATGGTTTTGGCGACATCTTCAAGTTCTGCAACTTGAACAATTTGGCCTGTGGTGTAGTCAATTTTTTCGTCCGGTGAATAACCGCGTATCATGAGCTGTTCACGTTGTGCGATCACGGGAGGTAACGTGCCCTTTTCATTTTGATAGCGCTGACAAGGTTCACCACAGATAAATATGGGGCCGGTTTCTGTAAACGCGCCAGAGCCTTGGAACGGTTTATATGCACCAAGCAATACGGGTTTTCCTTCGGCGATATTTTCAAGGCAATGCCGACATGGGGCGCTGCCATCAGAGACACGATGTTCTAGTGGATTAGAATAGTCGTCTTGTCCCCCATCCCACCATTTTTGCGCATGTTGGGTTGGGATCGCAGTAAATTTGATTGAGGACGTCATGATGATCTCCTTGTTTTAAGACAAGAAGATGCAAAACGAACTGCGTTTAAGCGACCCGATTTTGACCGATTAGCTGTATTTTTTCAAAAATTCTTCGGCTGACAATTTGCGCATGTCTGGCAATGTCTCTTTAAGGGTGTCGCGTGACCAATCCCACCACGCCAATTTTTGCATTTGAGCTGCAACGTCTTCGGGTAAACGTCTTTTTATCTGCTTGGCGGGGACGCCGCCCACAATCGTATAGGGCTCGACATCTTTGCTGACCACAGCACCGGCACCGATCACCGCGCCGGTTCCAATGTTAACGCCAGCCAAAACCACAACACCGTGCCCGATCCAGACATCATGACCGACTGTTACTTGGTGGTCTTTGCGCCAATCAAAAAACGCTTTGTCATCTTCACCTAAACCGTAAGCCGCAGCCCGATAGGTAAAATGATGTTGGCTGGCACGCCAAGTCGGGTGGTTGCCCGGATTGATGCGCACATCGCTGGCGATGGAGCAGAACTTGCCGATCTTCGTCCAAACAATAGAGCAACGTTGCATGGCGTAGGAATAGTCGCCAAGTGTGCTTTCGATAAAAGCAACGTCATGGGATAGTTCAGTCCACACGCCAAGGTTTGACCCAATCGTGTTGGTATTTTCGCCGATGCTGGGCGTTTCACTGAGTTGTTTGGCCATAGTGTCCTCAAACGTTTGATTTTTGCACAAACAGGTCTTCCAGTGTTTTCACAAAGGATGTGATCCCTTGATCCAGCGTTGTATCATTGTGAATCTGTGAAACCGGAATGCCTTTTGGCAATTTAATTGGCGCTCTTTCGAGACGTGATTTGATATCGGCTTGGGTTTCTCGCCCACGACCTGCAAGCCGTTGGGCCCGCAAATCAAGATCGGCCACAATGTTGGCAATGTGGACTGGATATTTTTTTGCTGCGTCACCAATTATTGCGCGGGAAACGTTACAAACGGTAATTTTACCGTCACGCAAATGTTCCTCGATAGATTTTGGGATGATGTAGCCAAGTCCATGCGCTTGCCAGTTAAGAGCTGTCTCGCCTTCAATGACCATGCGGGTGTAATCATCAAATGTAATTGTATCGTGATCTTCAAGCGCAGCAACAGCATCCCGCGTAATTAGACGACGAGGAAACGCAAAGTTGGGGTTATTTTCTAACGCTTGCTGAGCGCCCATAAGAAGGCTATCTTTGCCCACCCCTGATCCGCCAACAACGAAAACCAATAAGCCGGAAAATGCTGAAACAGTCATGATCTGGTTTCCTATATGACCCGCACACCATCGCGCCAAACCGCACGAACGATTGGCACACCATCGTCTGGCAAAGTTACGCGCACAAAGTCCGCCTTTTTGCCTTGAGCGATTTCTCCCCGATCATCCAATCCTGCGGCTTTGGCCGGGTTTTTGGTGATCATGGCGACCGACTGAGGCAGAGTGATATGGTCAACTTGTTTGGGCAAAGAAAAGGCTGCTTGCATTAAAGAGAACGGCACGTAATCTGAACTCAAAACATCCAAGAAACCTTCGTCAGCCAGTTGTGTCGCTGAAATGTTGCCCGAATGGGACATGCCCCGCACAACGTTTGGCGCGCCCATCAGAATAGATAGTCCTGCATCCCGTGCGGCGCTTGCCGCGTCAATTGTTGTTGGGAATTCAGAAATGGCAACGCCGTTTTCTTGGGCTTCTTCCACATGGGCTTTGGTGGCATCATCGTGGCTTGCAAGGGCCAGACCGACTTCGTGGCCTTTTTCAACAATGGCACGGCGATTGTTTTCTGAGTATTTTTCCTGGTCGGCGATGCGATTGGAAATGAAAATTTCCATTTGATCATCGCTCATGCCCGTTTTGCCCTGATAGTAGGCGTAGTACTGTTCCAGTTTAACGAATTGTCGTTGCCCGGGCGTATGGTCCATCAAGCTGGCAAGGCGCACCATATCAAGTTCACAATATTGCTCGAACTGCTCAAGCGCGTCGTGAGAAGACAACTCGCAGCGCAAATGTACCAAATGATCTGCACGAAGGCGTTTGTCTTCTTTGGCCTTGCCAATCGCGCCAACCAACACTTCCACATGCTCGCCCATGTTTTTCATGTCGCTGTCAGAGCCGACGCGAACCGCGTCATAAACCGTGGTGATGCCGGACGAGGAAACTTGCGCATCATGTGCGTGTAGAGCGGCCATAGGGTCCCAAAAAACGCGCGGGCGTGGCCGGTAGTGGTTTTCAAGATGATCGGTGTGTAATTCCACTAGGCCAGGGAGCAGAAAGTCGCCTTCAAAATCCATGCCTGTTGCGGCGCCATTATGATCGACCGACGTTATTTTACCGTTGCCGACGCCGACCCCACCTTCAACAACTTCGTCAGCGAGAATCATTTTGGCGTTTTTAATTGCGTTCAGTTCGGACATTTGTTGTGTGCTTTCATCTGGTTCTGACCTTCAAGTTTGAAGTCAGCGATGCGTTTAAAGGGGGCGTCTTTATCGGGCTCTTCGTAAAGGCAAATGCGGTCGAGCGTGTAGGGTTCGTCAAGAATGGGTTCGAACCAGTTTTGAGCTGCCCGAAGGATCGATGGTCCGGTGCTTTGGGTTAGTGAGTCAGAGAGGGTCATGTGCATTTTAAACTGATCTAGGACGTAAGGATAACCCCATAAATCCAGCAGTTCTATTTGACGTTCATTTAGACCTGCAGCCAAGCGTTTGTCGCGTTTCTCTTGGCTCATTGGTGCGCGGAAATGGTCGAACTGCGTGACGCAAAGGGATGCGAAATGCCCCACTTCTTCACTTTGGTGAACCGGAACAAGAGCCAGAAAATGCCCAATTGCTTTGATTTTGAGTTCGCCAATTTCAACGGGTGCAGTTGAACGTGCAAACTGTTCAAGGTCTTCTCTCAGCGTTGAAATGTCCTGACCATCAACTAGTCGAAATGGCGGTTTAAGGGTTGCATGAAAACCATAACGGCATGGTGATCTCGTTGCGCTAATTAGCTGATCATCGGTGATGCCTTGCACTCTTGGCTGATCCAGTTTTGATCCTTTTGCGCAATCGCGTCCAAGCCATTGGCAGCCAAGCCGCCAAAGCTTTGAGTTGGTTGAAGGCGCAAAATAGATGCCGTATCGTTTGGTCATATTTTCCATCAGATTTTACGGTCGCATTTGCGACCGATCATTTAGGTTGGCGAATATCGGCGTGGCATGCCCTATTTGCGTGTCATTTTTTTGACGCTTTAGAACAAACCACTCCAATTCTTATGCCGCGACGGCAAAAGCGGTGACATCTATAACACGATCCGCGACCTTTTCGCGGGTTTCTATATCGTGGAAAATGCCAAGCATTGCTGTGCCGGTTTGTTTTTTGTCTTGGATCATCGACAATACGACAGCGCGGTTTGCCGTATCAAGTGACGCCGTTGGCTCATCAAGCAACAACACTTCATGTTCCCCCATAAAGCCGCGAGCGATATTGACCCGTTGTTGTTCACCACCAGAGAAAGTGGCAGGTGGTAAATCCCATAAATGTTTTGGAATGTTCAATCCGTCCAGCATGTGGGCGGCTTTTTCTTTTGCACGCTCTTCGCTGTGGCCCCAATGCATGGCGACTTCTGCCACAAGATTAAGGGCAGAAACACGCGGGATGGCAGAAAGGAACTGGCTGACATAACCAATTTTGGTTTGACGCAAGCGCAATATTTGGCGTGGATCAGCGGTGACGAGGTTGATATATTCACCCTCGACCAACAAAGCGATTTCGCCCATGTCAGCGGCATAGTTGCCATAGATGAGTTTTAACAGTGTTGACTTACCAGCCCCTGACGGGCCGCCCAAAACAACGCACTCTGAATTATACAGTTCAAATTCAACATCATTCATCACGGGCATATGCAGTCCGTTTTGCAAATGCATGGTGAAGCTTTTTGAAACGTTTGAGACTTTTAAAACTGGTTGGCGCATCTTAAGCCCCCACTTGCAAAATCGAAGATACCAACAATTGTGTGTATGCTTGGTGTGGATCATCAAGAACCTGATCGGTTAGGCCTTGTTCGATGACTTCCCCACCCTTCATTACCATGATGCGGTGAGAAAGGAGCCGCGCAACGGCAAGGTCATGGGTTACGATAACAATCGAAAGACCAAGGTCAGTTACAAGTTTACGGATCAAATCCAATAGACGCGCCTGTACTGAAACATCTAGGCCGCCGGTTGGCTCATCCATGAAAACAAGACGTGGATTTGTCACCAAATTACGGGCAATTTGCAAGCGCTGTTGCATGCCACCAGAAAATGTTCGTGGCGCATCATCTACCCGGTCGGCGCTTATTTCTACACGTTCAAGCCAATCAATTGCTGTTGCGCGTAAATTGCCATAGTTGCGATGGCCAAGGGCCATCAAGCGCTCGCCCACATTTGCCCCAGCTGAAACCGCCATGCGCAGTCCGTCGCGGGGATGCTGATGGACAAAGCCCCAATCTGTGCGCAAAAGTGTGCGTTGATTGGCTTCGCTCATCTCATAAAGATTTTCGCTGTGTCCATCCCGGAAGCGATAGTGCGCTTGGCCCAGTTTTGGCTTGATCTGTGTGGAAAGACAGTTGAGCAATGTTGTTTTACCTGATCCGCTTTCACCAACGATGGCGAGCACTTCACCGGGGTAGAGTTCGAAATTGACGTCACGACAGCCCAATTGCTGACCATAATAATGGGTCAGGCCTTCAACTTTTAGAAGCGGATTATTGTCATCTAAATTCATTGCATGCGCTCCTTAAAGTCAGCGTGCATTTCGCCAAGATGGCCTTCAGCTTGACGTGTTTCGCAGTAATCACTGTCTGAACAAACGAACATGTGACCGCCGTTATCGTCTAAAATAACTTCGTCAAAATAGACGTCTTTTGCGCCGCACATGGCACAAGACGTGTTTGGCCATTCTTGGATTTTGAACGGATGATCCTCAAAATCCAAACTGACAACATCAGTAAACGGCGGCAGCGCATAGATACGCTTTTCACGACCTGCGCCGAACAGTTGCAACGCCCGGTTGTTGTGCATTTTTGGGTTGTCGAATTTTGGTGTTGGTGAAGGGTCCATCACATATCTGCCTTCAACCATCACGGGGTAGGCATAAGTTGTTGCGATGTGGCCGTGGGTGGCAATGTCTTCGTAAAGTTTCACATGCATCAAGCCATATTCAGATAAGGCATGCATTTTACGGGTTTCAGTTTCCCGTGGCTCTAGGAACCGAAGTGGTTCGGGGATTGGTACCTGAAACACGAGGACCTGATCATCACGCAGTGCTTCCTCGGGAATACGGTGACGGGTTTGAATGACGGAAGCATCTGATGTCTTCATGGTCATTTCTACGTCGGCAGTTACCGCAAAGAAATTCCTGATCGCAACAGCGTTGGTGGTGTCGTCTGAACCCTGATCGATCACTTTTAAAATGTCATCCGGACCAAGAATTGAAGCCGTCACCTGCACGCCGCCAGTTCCCCATCCATAAGGCATGGGCATTTCGCGGGCTGCGAACGGGACTTGATATCCCGGGATCGCGATGCCTTTAAGAATGGCGCGACGGATCATGCGTTTTGTTTGCTCGTCAAGATAGGCGAAATTATACGCATCTTGGGTGTTGTCTAGTTCAGCGAGGCTCATTCTGCTGCCTCCATGTTTGTGCTGTTTTCGTCAGATTGTTGGTTCGCCCAAAACTCGTCAGACATGGTGCGGATGAGGTCCAATTCAGCTTGGAAATCCACATAGTGAGGAAGTTTGAGATGTTCAACAAAGCCTGTTGCTTGAATATTGTCCGAGTGGGACAGAACGAATTCTTGGTCTTGTGCGGGGGCCGCCAATTCTTCGCCTAGCTCTTCCCAACGCAGGGCGCGGTCAACCAAAGCCATCGACATGGCTTTACGTTCTGCATGGCCAAACACAAGTCCGTATCCACGGGTAAATTGTGGTGGGGCTTTTTCACTGCCTTGGAATTGATTGATCATTTGGCATTCAGTGACGTTGATTTTGCCGATCGGCACTTCA
Source organism: Maritalea sp. (assembly GCF_051251695.1). NCBI lineage: Bacteria > Pseudomonadati > Pseudomonadota > Alphaproteobacteria > Hyphomicrobiales > Devosiaceae > Maritalea > Maritalea sp. The sequence goes on from NZ_JBPOEU010000014.1 coordinate 60,752, forward strand.
AAGCCTAACTCTTCAGCAAAAAACTCTACTTCAACTTCGCCCATGCGAATTTCGCCAGCGAATGGGTGGGTTCTGGCGAACCCGCGTTGCGTTGAATAACCAAGGGCGAGCAAAAAGCCTTCGTCGCCACGTGCTAAGTTTTGAAGCCGTAAATCGCGATTTGCGGGGAAATCAAGCGGCGCGCGGGTTAGATCGCCAACCTCTTCGCCCTTTGCGAGTTGGAGATCAGGTTCCATCATTCCAGCAGCGCCTAACAAGTCAGAAACCCTTGGGGTGTCTTCTGCAATAACGTCTGAGACTTCAGGCGCATCAGACGGTTTTTCTGCGTCATAAGCAAAATCGATCAAGCGATGGGAATAGTCAAATGTTGGCCCTAGAACTTGGCCACCAGGCAGGTCTTTGAACGTCGCGGAAATACGACGAGAAATCAGCATTTCATCGGTTTGAATTGGCTTTGAATATCCAAATCTTGGCAAGGTGGTGCGATAGGCGCGAATGAGAAAGATCGCCTCGATCAAATCACCCTGTGCTTGACGAATGGCGATGGCTGCAAGTTCGCGATCATAGAGCGAGCCTTCGCCCATCACGCGGTCAACCGCAAAGCCAAGCTGCTCGACAATTTGTGCGGTGGCGAGGCCGGGCACATTTGGATTGCCACGTCGTTTAGCGGCAAAAAGCTTGTGTGCATTTTTGATGGCTTTTTCGCCACCTTTTACAGCAACATACATTTAAGCGGTCTCCGCGTTGAGATTTATTTTGGTTGAGCGTGGCAGGCAGGCGAGCTGGCTATCGGTTGCAAAAATGAAATCCAAACCCCGTGGGAAGAGTTGATTGTTTGCTTGCGCCTGTGTCCAAAAATCATTTGGTAGGCCTGCAACATTTAGATCTGTTGTGAACTCAATACCGGGGCCGCTCAGGCGAACATCATTTTGATTGGCTAGCGCATCCACCTGAATGATCAATGTGGTTGAACGGTCTGGATATTCATCTGTGCCAAGGGCGAAGTCTGACAGGTTGCCAATTAGGGTCGGCTCTGAAATCAACGCGAACTGTGCGTCTTTTTTGCTTTCAACAATGGGTGCGCTGGTGTGAAAGGCGATGAACTTTCGAGCGTCGTCATTTTGAGCCAGATTTTCATCAAGCCAAACCGTGCTGTCAAAGTCACAAAGCGTGAGGGTCAGCATTGCCATTGTGGGATTAAGAGGTGCAGGCGCCGTTATCGGTTTTGGACTATCAACGATTTTGCCCGGTCTCGCCATCGCATCCATTGTGGCGCGAAAGCTGGCTTGCGAGTCTATTGCGAGGTCGGAAAAACCTGAGTGAAGAGTTTGAGTTTGCATCAGTCGTCTCCGCGCACAAGAGTGAAGAAGTCGACTTTGGTGGCTGCCGCTTCTTGTTTGGATTTTGTGGTTTTGTCATCCAGCAATTGGGCGCATGGGGCGATGATGTCGTTTTCCACCTGAGGTTTAAGCGCCGGATTTTGCCAAGCTGCATCGAAAAATGCGCTAATGGCTGCTTTGCGTTGATTGCGACCATGGCAATAGGCGTGGCCTATCTCACCTGTATCAAGGGTGACGGCGGCACGGGTTACACTAATTTCGCCCAAATTAAATGGAGCCCCGCCGCCGCCAATGCGCCCGCGCGCCATCACCAGTCCGGTTTCTGGCTTGCGGGCAAACTGCCAATCTGGCTTGTTTGCGAAGGAATTATATTTTTCTTCAAGCAGATCTGCGTCCGTATGGGCGAGTACTTTCATAACCCGCTGGCGTTCGATCTGTTGTTGCGCTGTGTCAGTCATATTGCTGTTGCACTTTTCGCTGTTAAAGGTGCTGGTTCTAAATTTCGAGGCAGTGGATATCAGGTGATGTGATATTTGTCTATATTAAAAGTATACATTTGTATACAAATATTAGTATAGGCTATTAAGGTGCAAAATTATTGCGTTTGAATGACAGTTGGAAAATGAGTTCTGTATGAGCGGTGTAAAAGAGATTGAACGAGGCAGGGGCGTTTCCCTTTGGCGGCAAATTGCGGAGCGTTTGCAATCTGATGTTGCAGCGGCAGTTTATCCGGCAGGTAGCCAATTGCCGACGGAGTTGGAACTTGCGCAAAAATATGGCGTGAACCGGCACACGGTTCGCCGCGCCATTGGTTCATTGTCAGAGACCGGCATTTTAAGTGCAACACGGGGGCGGGGCACCTTTGTTGCAGAACGTACGATTAGTTATCCCATTTCGTCCCGCACGCGTTTTTCAGAAATTGTTTCCTCGAACAAACGCCAGCCCGGTGGGCGTTTGATCTCTTCTGGGGAGGAGGCCGCGAGTGCTGAAGTTGCGCAGCGGCTTTCGATAGAAGAAGGTGTTTTGGTCACGAGGGGGGAAACCCTTCGAGTGGCCGACGGGAGACCTATTACTGTTGGAACCTATTGGATCAATAAGAAACTGATCCCAAATTTTATCGCTGACTATGCCGAATTGGGTTCGGTTAGTGAGGTGTTTGAACGGGCGGGGTTTAGTGAATATCGCCGGCAAAAATCTTGGGTTGCCGCCATTCCGGCAAGCGCGCATGACGCCGCGTTAATGCAGGTACCGGTCGGGGATCCTTTGTTGGAAGTCTATAGCGTCAATGTTTCCGAATCGGGACAGCCCTTGCAATATACAAGGGCACGTTTTCGTGGGGACGTTGTGCAGCTTGAAGTGGAGAACTAGACTTTTCAGTTTAAAAGTCTAGTTTGTTAGTCATTCACAGAACTGACACATAAACGACATTTTTATGTAAAGCAGCATCGTTAGGTAGGGCGCAAACAAATTGTAAGGCGTCCATAAATGCTCAAGCTATCTGGTGTAACACGTCGCTTCGGCGAAAAAACTGCGGTTGGCGATGTCACCCTTAATATCGCTGAAGGCGAAATGGTTGGGGTGATTGGTTCTTCGGGGGCAGGCAAGTCGACCTTGTTGCGCATGATCAATCGATTGATCGATGTAAGTGACGGCGAAATCGCATTTGATGGCCAACAAGTGTCATCTTTAAAGGGGCAACCCCTCCGTGATTGGCAACGCGATTGCGCGATGATTTTCCAGCAGTTCAACTTGGTGCCGCGTTTAGACGTTCTTACCAATGTGATGTTGGGCCGTCTTAATAGACGCAATACATTTTCTTCTCTTATCAAACATTTTGGCGAAGACGAGCAGCTGATGGCGCTTGAAGCGTTGGAGCGTTTGGGTATTGCGCAAACAGCCGTGCAACGCGCCGGAACGCTTTCAGGTGGTCAACAGCAACGCGTTGCGATCGCGCGCGCCCTTGTTCAATCGCCAAAAGTTATCTTGGCTGACGAGCCCATTGCTTCTCTTGATCCCAAGAATGCTCAGGTGGTGATGGATTCCCTAAGAGCCATCAATGAAGATGATGGCATCACGGTCATTACCAACCTGCATACATTGGATACAGCGCGCAACTATTGCGAGCGTATTATTGGCATGAGCCAAGGCAAAGTGGTTTTTGATGGTGGGCCAGATGATCTCACCACAGAAGCCGCGCAACAGATTTACGGTGCTGACGGTCTGAAGGATGCTTTTTCAGAAAGCATGACCTCGACGTCCATCGATTTGCCAAGTGGCAAAAAGAAAAAACCAAATTCACCAGTTTACGACGGCTCTGAAGGTCACGTCACCCTCAACTGAGCTAAATGGCCGTCGCAAAGAACGACCGATACGCATCCTCAAAGGAGAACCCACATGAATGCGATCCGTACCCTTACTGTTGCAGCTGTTGTTGCTGCTTCATTCTCAACTTCTGCTATGGCGCTCGACACTTTCCGTGTTGGCATTCTTGGCGGCGAAAACGAAGCTGACCGTCTTCGCAACAACCAGTGCCTGATCGACCTTTTGCCATCAGCAATTGGCGTTAAAGAAGTTAAATTGTTTCCAGCTGCTGATTATGATGGCGTTATCCAAGGCCTTCTTGGTGGCACATTGGATTATGCTGAGCTTGGCGCTTCTGGTTATGCTGCTGTTCACTTGAAAGACGAAAACGCTGTTGATCCAATTTTGACAACGCAGCAAACTGACGGCGCAACTGGCTATCACTCTTTGATGCTTGCTCTTGTTGATAGCGGCATTGAAAATATCGCGGACATGAAGGGCAAGCACCTTGGTTTTGCTGACCCCAACTCAACTTCTGGTTTCCTCGTTCCATCTGTTGCATTGCCTAAAGAATTGGGCATGGAATTGGACGAGTATTTCTCTGAAACATCATTTAATGGTGGTCACGAGAATAACGTTCTTGCGGTTCTTGACGGCAAAATCGACGCTGGTGTGACGTGGTCATCAGGTGTTGGCGAATATTCTGAAGGTTACACTTCAGGCAACGTGCGTAAGATGGTTGATAAAGGCCTTCTTGACATGGAAGACGTTAAAGAAATCTGGCGTTCGCCTTTGATCCCGAACGGCCCAATTGTTGTTCGTAGCGATCTTGATGCAGACGTTCGCGCAAAATTCAAAGCGTTCATGATGGCGTTGCCAAAATCAAACCCTGATTGCTTCTCAGCAATTCAAGGTGGCTCTTACAACGGTTTTGTTGAAGTAGATCACTCTTTCTACGAAACAATCGTTGCTGCGCGTAAAGCAAAAATCGGCGGCTAATTGCTCGTCTTATCTTTTAAAGCCGGTCTTGCCCTTTTGGTGAGGCCGGTTTTTTCTAAGCAAATTATTGGATAAAAATATGTCAGCGCACGCGTCAAAGCTAAACCCGGCGAGCCAGAAAGTGTTCGAGCATTATCGTGAGCTCACACAGACAAGACGGCTTTATACGTTTTTGACCATTGGCATTTTGGGCGGTCTTTTGTTCGCTGCACTATGGTTTGCCCATGTGTCGAACTCGGGCAAGTTTCTTGACCGCATTCCCTATTTCTTCGACTTTGTGTTGAACTTTTTGCCGGACGAACCGATTGAGATTTTTCGGGCGCTGTTTGATTTGCCCTCGCCGTTGGCCGATGGTTCGCTAAAATATGATTACGAAGAAGGGCGTCACTATGTGTTTGGCGACTTTTACATTCCTGAATATTTTTATGAGATGCTGGTAACGCTCAATATCGCGTTTATTTCGACCCTTTTGGGCGGCACGCTTGGGTTTTTCCTGTGCTTCTTTGCTTCGACAAACTTGGTGGGCGCTGGTGCGACACGGTTTGTCGTGCGCCGCATTATGGAAGTGTTGCGGGCCTTTCCTGAGATTGTGATTGCTGGGTTATTGGCCGCCATTTTGTCATTGGGTCCTATTGCGGCTGTTGCTGCTGTCTCCATCCATACAATTGGTGCGTTGGGTAAACTGTTTTTTGAAGCGGTTGAAAATGCAGATATGAAGGCCGAAGAGGGCCTGCGGGCTGCGGGGGCGAATTGGGTTGAGCGGGTGCGGTTCGGTATCGTTCCGCAAGTGCTGCCCAACTTTACATCATATTTTTTGCTGCGGGCTGAAATAAACGTGCGCGCCTCAACAATCATTGGTGCCGTTGGTGGTGGTGGTATTGGCGAGGTGTTCCGCCTCAGTCTTTCACGCGACCACGCGGCTAAAACTTACGCCATCGTATTGTTGCTATTCGTCACCGTGATGCTTGTTGATCAATTGTCAGGTTGGCTGCGTCGCAAACTGGTGGGCAGTCAAGCTTTCGAGTTTGGCGCGTAAAGGAGATTAGAAAAATGGAAAAAGCAATCTCTCAACTTCGTCGCGATCAGCTTAAAGCGAAATATGCCGACGTTTTTCACAAAAGCCTTACGCAACGTATTACGCCCTACCTGGTTGGGTTTGGCTTGCTGGCCTACGTAATTTTTGCCTTTATGTTTTTCAACATTGGCGGCGTTTTCGCCAACGCGAAATGGGACCGTGCGGGTCTTTACATGGCGGACTGGGTGAGCTGGCAAGCACAGCCAAAAATGCGCTTTAAAGATGGTGCCGTAGAGCTGCAATATCCTCGCTTTTCCCCACTGGGCGAGAACCCAAATCCTGATTGGGTCGCCCCACTTGAAAGTGGCGATGGATATGCGGTGACATTTGGTTCAGCGCAAAATGCGGTTGAAGTCAGACCTGGTCTTGTGACCGTCATTTTGGATGGACAATCCCATTTCATAGAAGTGACCAAAGACGCAGCCTTGTTGGCCGCGGATGCCCCAGCCCTATTCAATGAAAAAAATGGCCGGGTGAAGGTTAGCTTTGGCTTTGAAGGCAATGTTGAAATTCGCAACACCCAAGTGCGTATTTGGCGCCGCTTCTGGGGTTGGGAAAATTTCTTCTTTGATCCTGCATCGCCCTTCTGGGGCAAGTCCGCGTCCGATGTAATTGGAACGATTTTTACTGGTGAACAGATCGATCCTGATCGCTCTAACCTCGCGTTGGCGTTTGATAATTTCCTTTATAATGCTGAATGGCAGCATATGGATGTGTTTATTAAACTGCTGCAAACCATCGTTATGGCGTTTGTGGGCACATTGTTTGCAGCTGTTTTGGCCTTTCCGTTGGCCTTTATTGCGGCGCGAAACATCACCATGTCGGGCACCTCGAATTGGATGATGAAGCGGTTCTTCGACTTCCTGCGCTCGGTCGACATGCTGATTTGGGCGCTGTTTTTCACGCGGAGCTTTGGTCCCGGGCCACTCGCGGGGATTTCGGCGATCTTTTTCACCGATACTGGAACGCTAGGAAAACTCTATTCTGAGGCGCTGGAAAATGTGGATGATAAGCAGCGCGAGGGCGTGAAGTCTGTGGGTGCTGCACCCGCCGAAGTTCAACGGTTCGGCGTTGTGCCGCAGGTGTTGCCGCTGTTCGCCTCTCAGGCTTTGTATTTCTGGGAATCCAACACGCGATCAGCAACGATTATTGGCGCCGTTGGGGCTGGTGGTATCGGTCTTAAATTGCTTGAAGCCATGCGCACTGGAACCGACTGGGAAAATGTTGGCTATATGGTGATTTTGATCCTTATTGTTGTCTTTGCTTTTGACAATATTTCAAACCAGTTGCGTTCAAGATTGATCGGTAAAGAGGGGCATTAGCCCCTCTCGCCACAAGTTGGGTTCGTTGCCCTATTGGCCAAAACTGTCGTGATCTTGGGCAAGAAACGCGTCTTCTTCAGGCGTGTTTTGTCGCCCTAGCACTTCATTGCGATAGGGGTAGCGGCCGAACTTTTCAATCATGGCGCGGTGCTTGATTTCATAGTCTAAACTGTCGTCACCCGGCAACGCGTCAAAGAGCTTCATTGCCTCATCATGCACCGCCAAACTTTCGCAATGCATATAAGGCATATAGGCAAAGCTGCGTCGCTCTTCTGCAATTCTTAGGTCATCACCGCGTACCACCATTTCTTGGGCCAAAGTCAGCGCGATGGGATCGCAAGCAAATGCGCGTGGACTTTTTCGATAAATTTGCCGGGTGAATTGATCCAAAACGATAATTTCAGCAAGACGATTTTCGGGTGACGTGCGCCAAGAGAATAATTCGCCTTTATGGGCGGCTGCATGGGTTTGGCTAAACTTGGAAACGATCTTTTGGTCGAATTCATCTCCGCCGCTGAACCAGTCTTTGGGTCCGTGATCTACAAACCAAAATTGGGTGATATCTTCAGGATTTACGATCATCATTTGCCTCAATATTGATTTGAATTTGCATCAGGGTGCATTTGTTGAAGGGTAGAATCAAGTTTTTACGCCTGACAATAAATTGAAGCGCCCTATCGCCAATCAAGGTTGGCTGGGCTAAAAGGCGCGAAACGGTTCACTTAGGTGCAATTTATGTCGCAACGCGCATCCAATCATTTTCAAATGCCACCAGAAAGCCTGACCGGTCTTAGCCGAGATCTCCTCAAGCTTGAAGAAGCAGGAAAAGAAGTGATCATCGGGCTGATAGGTGCCGGGGAAATGGGTACTGATTTGATCATGCAAGTCGCTCGTATGCGGGGCTTGCGTATTGGGGCTGTGGCGGTGCGCAATGCTCAAAATGCGCTTAAGGCAGTTGAAATTGCCTATGGGGATCGTTCAAACAGCGTCGTTTGTGAAAGCGACGCCGCGATAACCAAAGCGATTGAAATGGGCAAAATTGCGATTTGCACGGACGCTTCGCTGATCGCCAACAATCCGCTTATTCAACAGGTTGTGGAAGCGACGGGCAAACCCAGCGTTGGCGCTGATATTGGGCTGCAAGCGCTTGAGGCCGGTAAACACCTGATCATGATGAATGTTGAAGCGGACGTTACTGTTGGCGCATATTTAAAGCGCCGGGCGCGCGAACTTGGTTTGATCTATACGGTTGGGGCTGGTGATGAGCCTTCGTCCATTATGGAATTGGTGGACTTTGCCAATGCTCTTGGATTGCCGATTGTTTCTGCGGGTAAAGGTAAAAACAATCCGCTCAACCTGGATGCAGTGCCCGATGATTATGCGGCAGAAGCCAAGGCCCGAAACATGAACCCGCGCATGTTGGTTGAGTTTGTTGACGGGTCGAAAACCATGGTGGAAATGGCCGCTTTAGCCAATGCAACTGGTTTGGTGCCGGACAAGCCTGGGATGCACGGGCCAGAAGCAACACTTGATAATTTGGAAGATATTTTGATCCCGGAATGGGATGGCGGCATTTTATCCGATGTGGGTCGTGTGGATTACACCATCGGCAAAGGTGTTGCGCCGGGTGTTTTTGTTATCGTTAAAGCGCCCCATGAACGTATTCATGAGCGGATGGCAGACCTTAAAGTTGGTCGCGGTCCTTATTTTACGCTTTACCGCCCGTTCCATTTAACCAGTTTGGAAGTGCCGTTGTCTTGCGCGCGCGTTGCGCTTTATGGGCAGGTGGATATGCAGCCGCTTGATGTGCCCGTGGCCGAAGTTTGCGCTTTGGCTAAAAAGGATATGCGGCAAGGCGAAAAGTTCGATGCGATTGGGCAATATTGTTATCGGTCTTGGACGATGACGGTTGCTGATGCTCGAAAAGAGGATGGCGTACCGTGCGGCCTAATTGAAGGTGGCGTCGCCACAGCGCCAATTCGCAAGGGTGAGTTGATAACCTATAAAAACTGTTCGCCCGACAACGGGTTGGCCATTGTCGGGCTTCGTACCAAACAGGATTTGCTATTGCGAAATTGACTGGGGTGTCAATTAGTCAGCAAGGCAGTCCGTCATGTTGGTACGAATTTGGTTGATCAGCTCAAAGTATAGTTTTGGGCCGGTCTCAAGATTTGCGCCAAGTGGGTCCAGTTCTGCCGAGCGCACATCGGTTCCTTCAATGGCCAGTTGAACCAGCCTTGCATCGAATTGAGGTTCGGAGAAAACGCATTTGATATCGTAGGCCGCGAGTGCATTTTTAAGTGTGAGCAGGCGTTTGGCACCCGGTTTGATTTCTGGGTTAATGGTGACAACCCCAGCGTTTTTTAAGCCGAAGCGGTTTTCAAAATACTGGTAGGCATCATGGAAAGTCACAAACTTATGATCGCCAAAATCAGCTAATTTTGCTTCAGTCTGTTCAATAAGCTCGTCAAGTTCGTCGACCAATTTTGCCGCATTGTGTAGATATTGTTTGGAATGCTCTACATCATGTACCGATAACGCGTGTGCGATAACTCTTGCCATGGCTTTGGCGTTTTCAGGGTCCAACCAAATATGCAAATCATGATCGCCATGATCATGTCCGTGCGCGTCGTGATCATCATGACCATCATGTTCCCCATGCTCTTCATGATGCTCACCTTCTTCGTGGTCTTTTTCCTCAGGCAGTAATCCAACATCGCGAGCATCCAACACATTTATGCCAGGCTGTTCGGCCAGAGCCAGTGTTAGTGCGCTTTTGGGGATCGTCTCTAGCGCCTTTTCGAGGAACGTTTCGAAATGCTCGTCGACCCAAAAAATAAGATCTGCATTTTGTAGTTTTTGCGCATCTGAGGGCTTAAGCGCGTAATTGTGTGGCGACGCGTTGGCTGGCACCAAAACATGTGTATCCGCATGTCCGCCACTAATATATTCTACCAGTGAATGGATGGGCCGGATTGAGGTGACAATTTGCAACCGCTCAGCTGCCGCCAATTGAGGGGCAAAACTTAAAGCTGCTGCACATAAGGCAAGTGGGACAAAGCGCATTTATGAAAATCCGTTTTTGATGATTGATATGTAATAACATTACAAGTTTGTGTTATGATATAACGTATGGCATAGAGAGTGGCAACAACAAATTTGGGCAATTGGGGATCGTATTCTTTGATATGCGAAAACTGTTCAAGCTCATGAACGAATAGGGGTGCCAAAATGGCGGCCGACAAGGATGTGCTCGTTTCACTGACGAATGTTGGGGTTGAGCTGGATGGAAAATGGCTGGTCCGCGGCGTCGACTTTGAGGTGAAGCGCGGTGAAATCGTTACGCTTATTGGACCTAACGGGTCGGGTAAGTCGACGAGTGTAAAATGTGCGCTTGGCTTGCTTAAGCCTACCGAAGGAACGGTGGCGCGTGATCCCAAATTGGTGGTCAGCTATGTGCCGCAAAAGTTCGATTTAGATTGGACGCTTCCCTTAAGTGTGCGGCGTTTGATGAATTTGACGACAAAACACACTGATCAAGAAATTGAGGTCGCGTTAGATCGTGTGGGCATTCGGCATTTAATTCATGATGAAGTGAGCGGTCTGTCCGGCGGGGAATTTCAACGTGCGCAATTGGCTCGCGCAATGCTGCGCAAGCCCGATTTGCTGGTGCTTGATGAGCCCGTACAAGGGGTGGACTTTCAAGGGGAAGTTGCTCTTTACGAGTTGATTAAAGACATGCGGGACATCCATGGCTGTGGCATTTTGTTGATATCACACGACCTGCATGTTGTGATGGCAGCGACCGACGTGGTGATCTGTCTTAATGGGCATGTATGCTGTCGTGGCGCGCCCAAATTAGTCGCCCAAAGCCCTGAATATCAAAAACTATTTGGCGCAAGAAGCTCGCAGGCATTGGCCTTTTACGATCATCATCATGACCACAAGCATCTGCCTGATGGCCGTGTGCAGCATGCGGACGGCACCATTTGTGATGATTGCGATCATTCGCCAAAAGCCCCCGAAGATGACGGCCAAGGCAATGATCGTGGGGACCATCACCATGCTTGATGATTTCTTCATACGTGCAATTGTCGCCGGCATCGGTTTTGCCTTGATCACTGGACCATTAGGGTCGTTCGTCGTTTGGCGCCGCATGGCCTATTTAGGCGATACAATGGCCCATTCTGCCTTGCTGGGCGTGGCCATTAGTTTGCTTTTAAACATCAATTTGATGGTTGGTGTGGTTGCGGCTGCTCTTTTGGTTTCAGCCGCGCTTATGGTGCTTGAGCGGCGCGGTGTATTTTCATCTGATGCCCTGCTGGGCATTTTATCGCACTCCACTTTGGCTCTAGGGCTTGTGCTTGTTGGTTTTATGAGTTGGGTGCGGGTGGATTTGATGGCCTTATTGTTCGGGGACATTCTTGCCGTGTCTAAAAGTGATATCGCACTGATTTATGGATTTGGCGCGTTCATTTTGCTTGGTCTTATGTGGGGTTGGCGTGCTTTAATCGCTGCAACTGTGAATGTTGAATTGGCGCAAGCTGAGGGGATGCATCCGCAGCGCTCGCGCATCCTACTAATGGTGTGCTTGGCGGTCCTCATTGCCATCGCGATGAAAATTGTCGGCATATTGCTTATCACTGCGCTATTGATTATTCCTGCCGCCGCTGCACGGCGTCTATCTGGTAGTCCAGAGCAAATGGTGTTCATCGCGTCAATTGTTGGCGTTGTTTCCGTTGTTGGTGGGTTGAATATGAGCCTTTCATTTGACACCCCATCTGGGCCGTCAATTGTTGTCGCGGCACTTGTGATATTCCTCATTAGTCTGTTGCCGATAACCAACCTGTTGCGCAAAATAAGGAAAACTAGCTGATGGCTTCAAAGCATAATTTGACTAAAAATCAATCGCTTGTGTTTGACCGGCTCGTGGCCTCAGCGGTCCCGATGAGTGCATATGACTTGCTGGATGAGCTGCGGGGGAACGGCTTGAAAGCGCCCTTGCAAATATATCGCGCCTTGGAAAAACTTCAGGAATTTGACCTGGTTCATCGGCTCGAGAGCATGAACTCATTTGTTGCCTGCACGGGTTCACATTATCACGGGGCAGATGCTGGTTTTGTGGCTTTTGCCATTTGCGAAGCATGTGGAAATGTAAGCGAGTTTTCGGATGAAATAGTGCAAAATCAACTGATGGCATGGTCTAAGGAACGCCAGTTTAGCCCGCATAAAACCAGCTTAGAAATTCGCGGATTATGTGCGGCCTGCGCTTGATTCGCAGCATTGACGATTGAGCGTAGTTTACAATACACCGCATTTGGATCGTTAATTGCTGTATTCGTTAACAGGCAGGTTTGCAACACTTGAGATTATGGAGAATTTGTGCCCTCAGATAGTTCAGTTAACATACTGAAATATCTAGCTTAACAGTTCTAGTTTCTGAAGTTATTCACATACAGACAAGTGTTTAATAAATTAATAAATCGAAGAAAGTTTCTTAACCAAACTACAATAGGCTCAATTTCAACAATATGTTCGAAAATGTAGGACAATATGGAAGAGTTCGACCTCTTTGCGGATGATGTTGATGACATCAACACCATCGTCAAAACGCAAGAATCGCTGTTTGATACCGAGCAGCGATTGGGCGCGATGCTTGACGCAATGCCTATGGGCCTTTTGTTTCATACCCAGCAAGGCATTCTTTACGCCAATGGCGAAGCTTGCAAACTGCTAAAAGCCAAAAAAGCGCAACTAATTGGCCGCCACTTTTTGGACTATGTGCGCGAGGACGAGTTCATAAATGCAAACACGTTGTTTCAGGAAGCGTTTAGCGCCAGTGAAACAGCAATTGAGGCTGAAAGCGTTATTGTCAGCAGCGGCGCGAACGATCGTCTGATCAAAATCACCGCTAGCCGATTGCCATGGGAAGGCACGCCCGTTGTTCAAGTTTTGTTTCAAGACATAACGGAGCAAAAGCAGGCAGAACAATCTTTACGGATGCTCTCCATCACAGATGAGCTAACAGGTGCCTTTAATCGGCGACATGTGTTTTACGAGGCAGAAACTTACCTTAAGCAAGACGAAATTCCTCCGCTCAGCATTGCCCTGCTTGATATCGACCATTTCAAGTCGCTTAACGACACCTATGGCCACGCCTTGGGTGATTTAGTTCTAAAAGAAATCACCAGAATTGCGCATGAGTTTATCGGCGCCTTGCCCAATTGCGACTCCGCTATGTTCGCTCGAATTGGTGGCGAGGAATTCCTGTTTCTATTTCCCGGACTTACCGCAGATGCAGCCTTTGCGGCAGCCGATGCATTTCGTCTAGCGCTCATGCGGCTTAGAGTGGTCGCAGATGATGGGCGCATGGTGGGCACATCAGGCAGCTTTGGCGTCGCAGAATTCCGCGATGGCGACAGAACAATCGATAAATTATTAAGTCGAGCCGATGATGCGCTATACGGCGCAAAAAGCGATGGCCGAAATAAGGTGGAATACGCTAAATAAAGATCGATAATTTCGTTTTGTTTGGAAAAATGGAACAGGTGATTTTATCAAATTTTCATAGATAAATGGTGATCCCGACGCGATTCGAACGCGTGACCCCCAGATTAGGAATCTGGTGCTCTATCCTGCTGAGCTACGGGACCACTGATTTGCCAACATAACCTGCTCTCTCCAATGAGAAAAGTCGGAATAAGGGATGATTTTTGCCTTATTTTCATGCAACATCACCTCTATTAGGTGATGTTGTTTTGGTTGGGGCTTCGTATTTCTTGGCATTTTCAGTTTTCAAATCAATTGTGGCGGTTAGCATGAGCATGTCGATGTTCTTTGGCGGGGCTGCATATGCGTGCGAAACGCTTAAGCCAGGCCCTAAGGGTCGGGTTGTTGAGGTGACCGATGGGGATACAGTTGTGCTTGATAATGGCGACAAAATTCGTCTGATCGGCATGCAAGCGCCCAAATTGCCGCTTGGTCGTATCGGGTATGAAAAGTGGCCCTTTGCAGATGAAGCGCAGGCATTTCTTGATGACTTTGCCATGGGCGAAAACGTTCGCATTTATTATGGCGGAGCGCGCAAAGACCGTCATGGCCGGGTGTTGGGGCACCTTTTTGTTGATGACGACAAGGAAAAGTGGGCGCAAAAAGCGGTGATTGAGGCTGGATTGGCGCGGGTATATTCGTTCAGCGACAATCGGCATTGCCTTGACGAACTGTTGCAGGCTGAACGCAAGGCACGCGCTGAGCGCCGCAATATCTGGAGCCACGACTATTATCGGCTTCGTGATGCGCTAAAACTGCAGCATTTGGAAAAACGCGAAGGACACTACGAACTGGTCGAGGGGCGCATTTTTGGTGTCGGGGATACCGCGCACCGCGTATATCTCAATTTCGGTCGGGAGTGGAAAACAGATTTCACTGCGGTGATCGATAGACGGGTTGTAAAACATTTCACGGCGATGGGAATTGATTTAAACAAACTTGACGATGCTTTGGTTCGTGTGCGGGGTTGGGTCGATATTGATGACGGGCCACGAATTGATGTAACTCATCCTGAGCAAATTGAAGTTTTGGCGTTGAAATCGAAATGAACATTCTACGAATTTTAACAGCTGCTGCGATCAGTGCATCTCTTTTGGGGTGCACGACGATTTTTAATGGCGGGCCGAATGTCGGGGTTAGTCGGCTCGGCGACGGGAGTACCTCTATTCCTGCGGGCACGGACCCAAGTGACCAGGTGGTTGGCCAACGCGAACATCCAAAAATTGTTGCGACATATGGCGGCTCCTATGCGGATAGGTCGTCTGAGATTATGATTGCGCGGCTGGCGGGGAAATTGTTGGTTGCCGCAGGCGAGGGAAATAGCAAACTCACCGTAACTATTTTGGATAGCGAAGAGGTCAACGCGTTTGCGCTGCCGGGCGGCTATATTTATGTAACGCGCGGTATTTTAGCGCTTGCCAATGACGAAGCAGAGCTTGCGGCGGTGCTGGCTCACGAAATTGCTCATCTGACACTTCGCCATGCGCGAGAACGGTCGAATAGGGAACGCACAAGCAAAATCGTTGACCGTGTGGTTGGCGGATTTTTGGGGTCAAATCCAGAAACGGATCAATCAGCAGCACGGTCAAAACTTTCGCTTGCCGCGTTTTCACAGGCACAAGAATTGGCGGCGGACAAAGAGGGCGTGAAAATTGCAGGGCAGGCAGGATATGACCCTCACGCTGCGGCTCGGTTTTTAGGGCTAATGGGGCAGTTCGCTGCATTCAAATCCAAAGAAACAACAGGCGATGATTTTTTGTCGAGCCATCCTTCAACACCTGATCGTATCGAATTGGCGGTGAAAGCTGCACGCGGTTTTGGTGCGCCCGGGATCGGCGCTAATGAACGCGCCCGTTATCTTAGAGCGATTGATGGCATTGCATTTGGGCCCAATCCCAACAATGGGACGATTGCAGGTCAGCACTTTTTACACCCAAATCTAGGTTTTATATTTTCAACGCCTAAGCGATATGCGCTGAGCAACGGGAATTCTTCTGTGGTCGCCGTCGCTAAAGATGGCACGGCAGCGCGGTTTGATAGCGTGTTTGTGCCGGTTGAAGTTTCTCTGGTTGATTATATTTCTTCGGGCTGGGTTGCAGGGCTTGACGAAACCTCGATCAAAAAGACGCGCGTAAACAATATAGATATGGCGACGGCCGCTGCGCGGACCAAGGATTGGGCGTTTGAAGTGGCCGTGCTGCGGTTTGACGATCAGGTCTACCGTTTCATCTTTGCAGCGAAAAGCGCGGGTGCGCGCCTTAGTTCTGATTTTAAGTCAACGCTTAAAAGCTTTAGAAAAATTCGAACAGCGGACTTAAAGCAAATTAGAAAATATGAAATTTCGGTTTTGGCCGCACGACCCGGGCAAACGAGCAAGGACTTTGTTGCGCAGATGAAAGGCGTATCGCAAAGTGCTGCGCTGTTTAATGTGTTGAATGGTTTGTTGCCGGGGGATCAACTGGTTGCTGGGCAGGGCTATAAAATTGTTGTGCCTAAATAATAGGGCGCATATGATTGCTACCGTATGATCTTCATGCAAAGCGGTTCTTGTTTTGCGCTTTTCTCAATTACATCTGTGAGATTGTTTGCATTTTAAATGTGCGAACGGGTGAGGTGGATAATGGTCGATCTAATTGGATATGTGGCTGCAATTTTGGGAACCATTTGCTGGTTGCCACAGACCATAAAAACTTGGCGTACAAAAAGGACCGCTGATCTGTCTTTGTCGGCCAATTTGTTGGTTCTATCGACGATTTTACTTTGGTTATTGTACGGCATTGCGCTGATGGCTTGGCCGCTGATTATTGCGAATGTTATTTCCGCAATTTTGCTGGGATCAATTGTTTTGGCTAAACTTATATACAAATAAACCGCACCAAGTTTTGTTGATGCGGTTTATAAATTTTGCTGAAATCGGCTAACGATTACGCGGCAGCTTCTGAAGAAGATGAGCTGTCGCCCTCTTCAGTTTTTGGTCCACGACGTGGGCTTTTTGCCAAGTTCTTTTGGATCAATTTAAGCGCTTCGGTAAGCGTGATTTTGTTCACAACGCCGATTTCGCGTGACATGCGATCAATGGCAGCTTCAAACAATTGGCGTTCTGAATATGATTGTTCAGGTTGTTCTTCTGAACGGAACAGATCACGCACAACTTCTGAAATCATGATCAAATCACCTGAGTTGATCTTCGCTTCATATTCCTGTGCCCGGCGGCTCCACATAGTGCGTTTTACACGCGCACGTCCGGTAACGGTTTTTAGTGCTTTTTCAACTGTGGTTTCTTCGGCAAGTTTACGCATGCCGACGCTTTTCACTTTTGCAAGTGGAACGCGTAGCGTTAGTTTGTCTTGCTCAAAATTGATCACAAAAAGCTCAAGGGATGTGCCCGCGACTTCTTGCTCATCGATACCGGTAATTTGGCCTACGCCATGTGCTGGATATACAACAAACTCGCCTGTTTTAAACCCTTGACGCTGAACTGACTTCTTAGTTGCCATTCGGTAGTACTCCTGATTGACGCCTTAACACCTTAATTGGGTGTCCTAACTGATCTATACTGACCATTGCTGTGAAAAGTGCCGCTCACCAACCCGACTGAGGTTTTGTGATTGGTTACCAAAATCTTAATTTGATTGCATTTGAGCAAAAAAAACGTGCCCTCCGGCACGGCTGGGTAAACGACAAAATTACAACTGTTACGCCAATGTAACACAAAAACGCGACAGAATCAATTTTGTCGCGTTTTCCCGTATATAATGCTTAATTTTGCCGTTATTGGCGAGACGCTCAGTCGCCCTCGCCGGGTGCTTCGGAGAAGTGGTTTGCCAATTTATTCTTTTCACCGTCGAACTTTGCAGCGTCTGCAGGTGGCTCGCGTTTTTCGGTGATGTTTGGCCAAACGTCAGCAAATTTGGTGTTGAGTTCCAACCAAGCTTCTTGGCCTGGCTCTGTGTCGGGCAGAATTGCTTCTGCTGGGCATTCAGGCTCACACACGCCACAATCGATACATTCATCCGGATGGATGACCAGCATGTTCTCGCCCTCATAGAAGCAATCAACAGGGCACACTTCCACGCAGTCCATATATTTGCATTTTATACAATTGTCGGTGACGATGTAGGTCATAAGGTGAGTTCCGTTAGGTGTACATTTGCGCTGCGGCAGTTGGGGAAGGTGCAACTGGACTTACCCGGTCCCTTAAGAAAACTGACGGTCTATTGGCTAATGAATTTTTTCAAGAAGCGCAAGGGCGGTTTTGAGCAACGCTTTTCAATCCTTGGGCAAATGTTGAAATGCTGTTTCAATCCGGGGTTTTTAGCTGGTCAGTTTCCCGTCTTTCCCGCTTTGTTGGTCGACCTGCGCCTTTTTCACGCACCGCTTGAGCTAACGGACGAGGTGCATCCGATTTTGGCAGGGGTGGCGGACTAAGGTCTTCAAAAAGAAGAGCCGCTAAAGTTGCAGATTGGCGCTTTTCGCCGGGATCGAGCATTTTAAGAATACGAATACCGCGCGGTAGGGTGATGGTGAGCACGTCACCCACCTTAACCTTGGCTGCTGCATTGACGCACCGTTCTGAATTTACCCGAACGTGTCCGCCATTCACTAGCTTTTGTGCAAGTGTGCGGGTTTTTGCGCATCTGGTGAACCAAAGCCACTTATCTAGTCTTTGCCTTCGTTCTGGTTCATCCATGTGGGCGTTTGACTATTTCTTTAATGCGGCAAGAGCGGCAAATGGCGAATCTGGATCAATCGGCTTAGATTTTGGCGCAGGTTTACTGTTCCGCTTTTGGTGTTGAGCGGCCTTATTATTAGGCTTGCCAGCTTTTTGGCCTTTGCCCTGAGCGTTTTGGTTGCGGTTCTGGTCGCGCTTTTTACCCTGAAACTGCTTGTTGTTCCGACGCGGTGCGGGGTGCCAAACTTCGTCGAACTGTGGCTCTGCTGGTGGTTCGGTGTCAGCCGTTGCTTTTTCGTCTGTCTCAGCTGCAACAGTTGGTGCTGGACCGTCGTTATTGTTGGCCGCTTCAACCGCTGGTTCTGCGTTTTCAACGCCAGCGGTTTCTTGGTCGGCATCTGCTGCTGCGTCCGCTGGCTTTTCATTGTCGTTGCTGGTTGGCTCAACAGCTGTAGGTTCAACAGGCGTGCGCGTGACTTTATATCCAAGGGATTCCAAGACGGTTGAAAACTCTTCACCCGCACAGCCCAGCAATGATGTCATTTCAACGGTTACGCGGAAGCCATTGCCATCAGCAGCGCCTTCGGGCGGCATGTCCTGATTTCGCTTTGGATCAAACGCGATGAGTGGACGGATCAAATCGGCAAGCCGCTCGAGAATGTCCACACGCACGGCCCGGTTGCCGGTCACTTTGAAACCGGCAATTTCATAAAGTTCTTTAGCGACGTCGGGGTCAACGTCAATTGACGTGCGGCCTGATAGAATTATTTGGGGTAGTTCGCGTACACCGGGCTGACGTACACCGCCATTTTGTAAGGCCCAAAGAATGAGCGCGATTTCTCGTGGCGCTGGTTTTAGCGAAAGCGGCAAGTAAATGTGGTAGGCACCAAATTTAATGCCCATCTTGCGCATGGCCCCACGTACGTCTTGATCGAGTGATTTAACATCATCTGCGATTTCAGTTCGTGGGATAACGCCCAAACTCTCCGACAAGCGAAACGCCACGCCGCGTGCGGTGCCGTCTAAATCGGTTGGGTTTTTAAGCGCAATCAATTGTTCAAGTTGGGTGTTGATCGCATGGCGGAGCCATAGATCTAATCTGTCTTGTACAGATCCCAAGTCTGGGCCCGTTAGGCTTTCGTCGGCCAAAACAACCAAGCGTGGGGTCAAAATATCATCACCCGGAGAAAGTTCCGCGATCACCTCGCCGCGCCAACGGATAAGACCATCTGCGGTTAAAACGAACTCGTCATTGGGCGAATCGGTAACTTTTTCCGCTCGCTTTTTAATCTCGGGCGCGATTGCAACGCTTGCGGCAGAGCGCAAGTTTTTGGTTTCGCCGCCATCCTGAGAGGAGAGGGTAAATCGAAATCCTTCAATAGAGCCAATAGCTTGGCCCTCCAAGGAAACTTCGCCGCTTTGTGATACTTCTGGAGCCGTCATCTGTTTATCTCTTAAATGGCGCATTAAAACACTGGTGCGTCGATCAATAAATCGCTGCATAAGACGCTTATGTAATGCGTCTGATAGGGAGTTTTCAATCTCTTTTGTTTTTTCACGCCAATAGGTAGGATCTTTGAGCCAATTTTTCCGGTTTGCGACGAATGTCCAAGTGCGGATTTGTTTGATCCGATTGGACAAGGTGTCAATTTCGCCATTTGCATTGTCGCAAAACCTGACCTGTTCGGCAATCCAGTCCTCGTTAATTGTGTCACTTTGCGCAAGATTTGCAAAGATTGTGGCAATTATCTCACCATGTTGGGCCGGAGAAATGTTGCGATAGTCCGGAATTGACGCGCATTCCCATGCCAGTTGGGTAAGCACTTTGCCCGATTTGGGGCCAATATCTGGGTGCCGCATCAAAAATTCTAGCCCAAGCTGGTCTTTTGCCACCGGCACATTCGTCAATTTATTGTGGGTTGATCGTTTGTCCAGAGAACGTTGCAGCGCTCTAAACGAAGAGAAATCCAACGCAGTGTTTCGCCATTGCAGCATTTTGACGGCGTCGAATTGGTGGGATTCGAGTTGTTCGACCAATTCGGGCGAAAAACCTTCTGCCCCACCGGTGACGCCGAATGTGCCATCGCGTTTGTGGCGACCTGCCCGTCCCGCAATTTGTGAGAACTCTGCCGGGGTGAGGGGCCGCATTTGTTTGCCGTCAAATTTCATGTCCGCAGCAAAGGCGACATGTTTGATGTCCAGGTTCAACCCCATACCAATGGCGTCGGTGGCCACCAAGAAATCAACTTCGCCATTTTCATAGAGCTCAACTTGGGCGTTGCGGGTGCGTGGGCTAAGGGCGCCCATCACCACAGCAGCGCCACCACGTTGACGCCGGATCAGTTCCGCGATGGCGTAAACCTCGTTTGATGAGAACGCGACAATGGCCGAGCGGCTGGGCTGCCGGGTGATTTTCTTTGAACCCGCATAGGTGAGTTCTGAAAACCGTGGCCGCATGATGATTTCGGCATTTGGCAACAGCGCCGCGATGATTGGGGCCATAGTGGCCGCGCCCAGCAATAGCGTTTCTTGGGTGCCCCGGGCGTTTAAAATGCGGTCGGTGAAAATGTGCCCGCGATCAAAGTGGGTCGCGGTTTGTATTTCGTCCACCGCCACACACTCAACAACCAGATCGGTGGGCATGGCCTCCACCGTTGCCACCCAATATCGAGCGCCTTTGGGGGTAATCCGTTCTTCGCCGGTGATTAGGGCCACAGCGCCAGTACCAACCCGATCAACTAGCCGTTGATAGACTTCGCGCGCCAGCAAGCGCAGTGGCAAACCGATCATACCAGAGCGGTGCGCCAATATGCGTTCAACAGCGTAATGGGTTTTTCCGGTATTGGTTGGCCCCAAAATGGCCTTAACGTTACCCGTTGAAAAGGTTCCCGCTGAGAATTGGTTCGGCATAATCTGCTCCGGCGTCCTTAAAGTAGCTGCCCTAACTGTCTTTTTTTGGGACAGGACATCGGGTTAAAACAGCGATGGATTTACCATTAGTACGAAACAAGAACGAACACGGACCGAATCGCGGTTATGTGTAGATTCTGATTTCGTTCTCCACATTATATGGTGGGTCATGGTGCAATGAGCCACTATTTTTCCAAAATTGGGCCATTTGTGCTCTTGAAAATACAAATGGGCGTTCATTTAGATTTCGAAACGGTTAATTTGCGGTGTTTGCTAACGAGTGTTGCTTTAGTTTGAATTTGTGTGGTGCCCGTTTTTTTGTTGCGTTAACTTCTTGTGCTGGAAACGTAAGGCCTTTTACTCAAAATTTTACCAAAAAGAAATTGACGTGTCGAAACGAGAACGCACTTCAAGGCCTTATGGTTAATGCGCGGCGTTCAAATTTTGTGGTTTTTTAATAATTTA
The DNA here is from genome assembly GCF_051251695.1 of Maritalea sp. NCBI lineage: Bacteria > Pseudomonadati > Pseudomonadota > Alphaproteobacteria > Hyphomicrobiales > Devosiaceae > Maritalea > Maritalea sp. Next base: position 82,385 of record NZ_JBPOEU010000014.1, read on the forward strand.
GCCGGGTAAGCACCATGGATAGGTCGCCAAATGCAGTGCCGACCAAAACTCGGTAGGGGATCATATACCCGGACTGTCCCAATGGGGCGTACCAGATCAAAAAGCGCTGGTTGCTTTTCATGTAGTTCGTGGTGTCTGAATTGGTGAAATGGCCAGAGATCGGCTTGTAGCGCATGGTACACAGCATCACAGGGCCTTGATAGCCAGTGCGTTTAGACGTGGCCGTTTGTTTTTCGGCAAATTTGAGGTCGAGATCATATCGCTCAACGCCCGTATAGACCTTAAAGCTGCGATTACACACGTCAGGGTTCAATGTGTCGGCTTTCACGAGGAACGCGGCGATGGGGTCGTTGATCTTGCGACGATGCTTGGACACAACCGGTACGCGGTTTTGGTTTTGGCTGAGTGGCGGCACCACTTGGGTACTGGTGACATTGGCGTTGTTGGCTTGAAACCGCACAGTAAATGTGTCGGTGCTGGTTTTCGTTTCCAACAGAAATTGATTGGATTGCAACTGTTTACCGTTCGACGTTCCGCTGGATGTCAGCTTAGCGGTGCCAGCTGAAACAAGAGACGCTAGCCCTGAAACATCGCCATCAATGTTGGCAGTATAATTTTGGCCATCGTCTTTAAAATTCACCCCCACCTCAGCGATATTGACGCCACGTAAGGTCACCACATATCGGGCTTGGGTGTTTAATGACGCTGCAAACCCGTTTGTGGGTAACATTGCAAAGACAAATAGGGTAAGAAGAGTGCGAAAAAGACGTTGCGAGGGTAATGCGGCCACGATGTCGGTCGCTCCTTGGCTAATAGGCGAACTGGTTTTACGAATCACTGATTTTTTACAGTGCCGACATGGAATGACGCTTTCAAGGCATTTCGAGATGTAAAATCAACAGAAGTGCTTGACTAATGTGCGCCCATTATCTATTTAAACGCGACTTTTTCATATAATTGAGACCTGTCGGGCTCTGCGTAATGCAGGAGACAATTCAGGTTTTATGGATCGAACGGGAATTAAAACATGGCACGTCGTTGTGAACTATCTGGCAAAGGTGTGATGTCTGGAAATAATGTGAGCCACGCGCTCAACCGGACTCGTCGCAAGTTTTTGCCTAACTTGTGCAATGTGACTTTGATGTCTGAGGCATTGGGCCGCAATGTGAAACTTAAGGTTTCTGCTGCAGCTTTGCGTACTGTTGAGCACCGTGGTGGCTTGGACGCATATTTGCTTAAAGCGAAAGACACTGAATTGTCAGTTCGCGCACTAGGTGTAAAAAAAGAACTTCGTTTGGCGCTTGCGTCTTAAAAACGAATTTTTTTACAACAATTCAAATTTGATACCGCGCAACTTAAATGTTTCGCGGTATTTCTTTTTTAAGTGGCGTCGGTCTCTTGCCGGAATTGCTGCGTAACATAGAGGTGCATTATCATGCTCACTCGCTTTTTTCTGGCCATCGCGGCCATGGCGATCGTTGTCGTTTCGTCAAACTATCTTGTGTCCATTCCTGTTGATGTTCAACTTGGAATGTTTGATCTCAAAGAGATCCTGACCTGGGGTGCGTTTACCTACCCATTTGCATTTTTGGTAACAGACCTGACCAACCGTCATTTTGGCCCAAAATCGACGCGCATTGTCGTGTTGGTTGGCTTTTCGCTTGCGGTTTATTTGTCGCTCAAACTCGCCAACCCACGGATTGCGGTTGCATCGGGTTCTGCATTTCTGATTGCCCAATTATTAGATGTTTCAATCTTTGACCGGCTTCGCAATGGGGTGTGGTGGCAAGCGCCGCTGATCTCCTCAGGCATCGCCTCGGTTATTGATACAGCGATCTTTTTCACCCTGGCCTTCGCACCGGCATTTGTGGGCATCGATCAGTTCTTCAACCAAGCAGACACATCATTGGGGTTTGGCGTTCCGTTTTTAAGCGTAGGCGCTGAAGTGCCGCTTTATATTTCGCTGGCCGCTGGGGATATGCTGGTAAAAATGCTCATGGTTTTTGCCCTATTGGCGCCGTTCAACTTGCTCCGTCGGGTTATTGCAGACCGGCAAGTGGTGAGTAACGCAGCCGCTTAGACCTTATCAAGGTTTTATCCATCAGATTTAGCCAGATTGTTTGTGAGCGCGATTTGGCAGTTAAAGCGCCCCGGTTTTTGTCGGGGCGTTTTTTTGTGCAGAAGTTTTTGTAAGGTCTAAGCCTTTGGTGCGCTTGCCCGAACAGCCTATTCAATGTTGGTCGTTGCAATATCTTCAAGCGCGGCGGACAAATCGCTTGGAACAATTTCGCATCCTTAAGCGTTGCTCTTTTGAACAAATGAAAGAGTGATCATGACCGATTTTAAAAAAGAATTTTGGGACCGTTTGGAAGATGTAAGAGCTGGGTTGATGGAAGTGGATGGCCGCTTGTTCCCCATGTCGCCCAACGTTTCCGATGACCATGATGGGGTAATCTGGTTTTTAACTGCCAATGGCACTGATGCAGCGGATGCGGCCAAGGCCGGCAAAGCGGTCCGATTCGGCATTTGTGATACAGGGTCGGGTCTGCATGGCTATGTGAACGGTACAGCAGCGGTTTCTGATAACAAAGAAAAACTGGACGAAATTTGGAATTTCGTCGCGGCATCTTGGTACGAAGAAGGTAAAGACGATCCAGATTTGGTGCTGATTAAATTTACCCCTAAAGATGGTGAAATTTGGTTGAGCCCTGAAAATGGTGCGATGTTCTTGTTTGAGACGATCAAAGCGAACATTACCGACAGCAAACCCGATTTAGGCGGTCGCGCTAATCTTACCTTCTAGGGCGACCGAGACGCCCTGCCTCCGTCCTGACGGACTTTGTTGCCCCTCAGGACGGTTAAGACACTTGCGGTTGGCTGCCAAATGATTGCTTTTTTGTCGACAACACAAATTGATCAAATTTTATGTTTAGACTTGGGCAAATCGACACAGCGTTCGCCACCACCTTTGGCCTCACTATACGGAGCATCACCATGAAACAGCATTTCGCCTTCGCCCTTTTCGCCAGTTTGGCGTTCACCCCAGCTGTGGCGCAAGATGAGGCATATGGTGGTGCTAAAAACGTGCCCGAATTCTCACCGGCCTTTGAAAACCAAACCCGAGCGCCAGTGCTCAGCTCTGACGTTGCTCTAAATACGGAAATCGTCGCCTCCGGTCTTGCCAATCCATGGGGTATCGCCGCGTTGCCAAATGGTGGGTATCTGGTTACTGAGCGGGAGGGTCGTTTGCGGCTTCTCACGGCAACAGGTGAGCTGGTTGAAGACCCGATAGAGGGTGTTCCGACGGTGTTTAATGAGGGGCAAGGTGGTCTGCTTGATGTGGCATTGGCGCCTGATTTTGAAGAAAGTCAGGTTATTTTCTTCACCTATTCAAAACCCACGGACAATAACCTTTCAGCTACCGCAGCGGCCCGTGCGGTCCTTTCTAAGGATATGCGTAGCCTTACTGAGGTGAGAGATATCTTTGTGCAAACCCCGCCTTCGCCCACGCCGATGCATTATGGCAGCCGCATTGTGCTGCATGATGGCTATGCCTACATCACCACGGGCGATCATTCGTCGGTGCAAGAAAGGGTTTTTGCGCAAGATTTTGACAAAACCTATGGCAAAGTCATTCGCGTGACGATGGATGGCGAAATCCCAGCTGACAATCCATTCGTCGGGCAAGATGGGGCGATTGAAACCATCTATGCGCTGGGTATGCGCAACGTACAGGGTGCTGCGCAACGTCCGGGTACCGAGCAAATTTGGTTGTTGAGCCATGGCCCAAAAGGGGGCGATGAGTTGAACAAATTGCAAGCCGGTGCAAATTATGGTTGGCCAGCGGTGAGTTATGGTGAGAACTATAATGGCTCCCCAGTTGGCAGCGGTGGTCCGCGTGCGCGAGGCTTTGTCGAGCCGCAATATTATTGGGATCCTGTCATCGCGCCTAGTGGTTTTGCGTTTAAGACCGGAGACGAATTGTCTGCTTGGAACGGCAATATAATTGCCTCCTCGCTTAATCCCGGCGGCATTGTGCGCCTAACTCTTGATGGCGACATCGTGACAGGGGAAGAGCGCTTGCTGCCTGAACTCGGCCGTGTTCGCGACATCGAGATTGATCAGGACGGGTCCATCCTTGTGCTGACTGATTCTGACGATGGTCAGGTGGTCCGGATTACGGCTGCGGAATAAAAGGCTGAAGTTTTTAACTTAACTTCCTTGAACTGTAACTTAGTTTGGTGGCCGCTAGGTTCATTTTGTTTGCTTTTGCCAGCGGTGCAATCCATCGAGAATTAAGTCCAAGCCAAACTCGAACTGGGTCATGCCATCATATTTGCCTTCAATTATTTGCAATGCCGCCTCATGCATAAATGGGAATTGGCGTTGTGGGATCATCGGCAAAAATTGTTCAGCAGCATGCTTATAATCTTGCGGCGCAACGGGATAGTTCAATTCCTGCGTCGTATAGCCGAAAATGTGGCTATCAATCGCGTTGCGGGCCCAGTCTGCTTGCGCATAGCTGAAACCGCTATTCACCAAACAGCCAACCGTGGCGTCTATATCGTTCAGGATGGCGTCGCCCACTACAATTCGCGAAATCAACATGGGTGCTGCCCACCTGTTTTCTAAAAGCGTTTGCCGATAAGAGATGGCGCGCTGTCGCATCGTTTGTTGCCAATCTCCATCAATGGCGGCTGGGGGGCCAATTTGCGATACGACTTCGTTGAGCATCACATCGATCAAATCATCTTTCGAACCGACATGATTATATAAAGACATTGCTGTGACACCTAAGGCGTCAGCAAGCTTTCGCATTGACAGTTTGTCTATGCTGTCTGTGTTCGCAAGTGCGAGCGCCTGCGAAATGATCTTTGCCTTGCTTAGAGTTCTCTTTTTCGGAGATGCGGATTCGCCCATCGATTTTTGTCCCCTCTCATTGCACGCTTGACTTTATATACAGTGTACATATATTGCGCTCACTAAAAGCATACACTGTATGTTTGTCGCTGTGCATATTTTTTGAGGAGTTCGCACATGTCTTTACGTCAACAAATCTCGACACTTTGGATCGTTGTGATGATCAATATGGCCTTTGCGGACATCTTGTCATTTATGTACCCCACATTTTTGACCCAAGTGGCCACGGGTACAGTCGATGGGGTGACAATTACCCCAATGTTTATGCTCATCGCGGCAGTGCTGATCGAAGTCGGGATATTGATGATTTATCTCAGCCACGTGCTAAAGCCCAAAGCGGCACGCATAACCAATTTGGTGGCGGTTGTGATTACGATTTTGTTTGTTGTGGGCGGCGGATCACTCAAGCCACACTATATCTTTTTCGCCTCAGTGGAGGTTCTTGCCCTGCTTTACATCGCGCGGTTAGCGTGGGGGTGGAAGGACGAGGCAAAAGGCAACGCCTAGATCCCGAAACGAAAAAAGCCCGCTGCAGATACAGCGGGCTTTCCAATTTCTATTCCGGCAAACAATTTAGTTCGCAACTAGATACGCAGTCAAAATATCGCGTGCTGCTTTCAAATCAGTTTTGTCGATCATTTCCGTTACCGTGTGGACATAACGACAACCCACAACAATGCCGACAGCTTTTGCGCCGGCAGCAGCTTGTTGGGCTGCGGCGCCATCTTGGCCGCCACGGGCCAGAACGGTGCGTTGGTAAGGAATGTCGTTTTTCTTCGCAACAGCTTCAACATCACGCACCAGATCAATATCGGCGATGAACGAGCTATCTTTCACATGAAGGCCAAAACCTTTGCCTTGAATGGTCACAGCTTGGTGCTCAGGTACGCCTGGGGTGTCGCAGGCAAGCGTTACGTCAATGCCGAGGCCGATGTCGGGCTGGATGGCGTGGGCTGCTGTACGGGCACCGCGTAGGCCAACTTCTTCCTGCGTGGTGAATGCCACATGTATTTCGCAATCATGGGTAGATTTGTCTGCCACAAGCTTGCGGATCGATTCAATGCCCAACCAACAGGCAACGCGGTTGTCCAATGCCTTGGAAACGACTTTGTCTTCTAGATCGAGCAATGGCTCATCCATCACCACATAGTCGCCAACTTGCACAACGTCTTTGGTTTTTTCGCCCAATCCCAGGTCGATGACGAACTCAGAAACCGTCGGGATTTTTTTGCCTTCTTCAGCGCTTTGAATGTGAATGGGTTTGCCGCCCGGGTTCATCACCGCTTTATAGTCGCCATTTTCGGTGACAACTAAAACGCGGCGGCTGAACAAGTTGCGGGTGTCAAAGCCGCCAACATTGTCGACATAGACATGGCCTTTTTCGCTGACGTGGGAAACCAAAAAGCCGATTTCATCCATGTGGCACAACAGCATGATCTTTTTAGCCGGATTTGCTGGGTTGCCGGTTGGGTTGCGTTTGCAAAGCAATGATCCCATAGGATCAGTGGTCACTTCGTCAAACAGCCCTTCAACTTCTTTTTCAATCAGCGCGCGAATGCGGTCTTCGCGACCCGGCACACCTGGTGTTTCGCACAATCGTTTTAAAAGATCGATGTTCATGGAATATCCCTTTTGGAAGTCGCCCGTTATAGTCGAGCTTTGAATTGAAGTTGGCGTATCTTAGACAAAATTATTACCTGAAATCAAAATTATTTTGATATTTCAAATTGCAATAAAAGCGTGCGTTCCCAATTGTTAAAATTGTCGTCCGAAAGGACGCTAATAATTGTTTCGCCGTTATTGCCAATATGGGTCGTAAGACCTTCCATATTGTCGACATCCCCACCACTTGCTTCCAGCATCAGTTCACCGGTTAGCACTGTTCGTGCTTTTACCTGGTCGGCTGCCACCTTGGTGAGCTGCATCGAAAACCCAAAAATGCCGACGCTGCGAAACAGAATTAGCAAATCGCCATTCGGGGTAAAGGTGCATGCGGTTGGGCTATATTTTCCAGTGGTGGCGACAAACAGGTCACCGCCATCACGTTTTCCAGATAGCCAAGCGCGGTTGTGCCCCTCTTTGTTGCGCACGTCCTGTGCGATCATCAAGGTGGACCCCGCAACAGGCGAAGCGGGTGGGGCAATACAGAGCGATTCGATAGATCCGTTATTGCGCTGCTTTTTCAGCCATTGCGGGATCGTATAGTCAATTGCCGGGCCACCGGGGCGTGTGCCGTTCAGTTTGAAATCTGCAACCCTTGTCAGATGTTCAAAGCCAACACGTACAGCGATCGGTTTGCCGTTTCGATAGACCGTGTCGATTGCCTCGGAATCGCGGGAAAAGGTGGATGGCAATTGTGCGCCCTTGGAGTTGCGCAACCGCTTGATGTCCGCATCATCAATGCCGATTGGTGCGCCCGAAGGGCCATATTTCATTCGCCCAGAGATGAAGTTGCCCTTGTCGGTGACAATCGCAAGATTGCCTTCAACAGAGGTGAAGGTAATGTCGGACAGGCCGCCGAAATCTTTTGATTCTGAGGTTAAGTGCAGGCCGCCACGCCACACCAAGCCATTGCCGACGGGTTTGCCAATTTCTTGTCCCTGAAAGCGGGTGATCTGATTGGCGTTGATGGAGAAGCGTTCAGCGAACGCAAAATTGGGCGCGAGGAATGCGCCCAACATGCAAGTCAAAATGAAAAAATGGCGTGCTATTTTCGGCCTCGTCGACGGGTTTCATGCGGCAATTCTTCGTCAAACAGGTCTGCTAGATTGTCGGTTAAAGCCCCGGCCAATTCCTCGGCGTCCAACAGGGTCACCGCGCGTCGATAATAACGGGTCACGTCGTGGCCAATTCCGATGGCCACCAATTGAACGGGTGAGCGGGTTTCGATGTCTTCAATGACGTAGCGCAGATGTTTTTCCAAATAATTGCCGGGATTAACAGATTGTGTGCTGTCATCGACAGGCGCACCATCAGAAATCACCATCAATATGCGGCGATTTTCGGGCCGACCCAAAATTCGTTTGTGCGCCCATTGCAGCGCTTCGCCATCAATATTTTCTTTAAGTAGGCCTTCGCGCATCATCAATCCAAGATTGGACTTGGCGTGACGCCAAGGCTCATCTGCGGACTTGTAAATGATGTGGCGAACATCATTGATGCGACCCGGACCAGCAGGGCGACCCGCTTGCATCCATGCTTCGCGGGACTTGCCGCCTTTCCAGGCGCGGGTAGTAAAGCCCAAAATTTCAACTTTAACGCCACAGCGTTCCAGCGTGCGGGCAAGAATATCGCCGCAAATCGCCGCGATGGTGATCGGACGGCCTCGCATGGAGCCGGAATTATCGATCAACAAGGTCACAACCGTATCGCGGAAATCTGTGTCTTTTTCCATTTTGAACGATAGGGGCTGCAAGGGATCTGTCACCACACGGGTAATCCGAGCGGTGTCCAAAAGTCCTTCTTCCAGATCAAATTCCCAAGACCGGCTTTGTTGCGCCATCAAGCGGCGTTGCAGTTTGTTGGCCAAGCGCGCCACCGCGCCAGAAAGGCCATCAAGTTGCTTGTCTAAAAGCGCGCGCAATTGTTCCAGTTCTTCGGGCGGACACAGTTCAGATGCGCTAACGGTTTCATCAAACTTTGTCGTGAAGATTTTATATTCCGGCATATTGCGGAAATGGTCTGGAATATCATTTTCAGGTTGAGCGTTGGGGCTGTCTTCCCCATGTTCAAGCGGCGCGTCTTGTTCTTCCATATCTTGGAAGTCAGCGTCTTCGCCTTCAACTTCACCTTCTTGCTCGGTGTCGCCGGGTGCCTGTTCTGCATCCATTTGCTCTTCTTCTTTATCAGAAGAGCCATCTTGCTTATCGGTGTTTTCGTCGGGTGCGTTTTGCGGATCGGTGTCTTCACCTGCGTCGTCTTCATCGCCATCCAAATCGGTTGGATCAGCGTCAACAACCAGTTCCATATTGCGCAATGCGGTGCGGCACAATTTGGAAAACTCTACCTGATCATCGATCAGTGAACCCAGATCATCAAGTTGATCGCCCGCTTTTTGCTCAATTGTTTCGCGCCAGAAATCAACAAGTCGTTCGCCGGACGATGGTATGTCGATGCCCAACAGCTTTTCGCGCAGCACAAGGCCCATGGCTTCGGCCAATGGCGCGTCAGCAATATCGGTCACTGAGGCGTAGTTGGCGCGGAAAAGTTTGTCTTCCAGCATGGCGGCAAGGTTGCCCTTCATGCCGGGTAAACGGTCCGTGCCAATTGCTTCCACACGCACTTGCTCTAACGCGTCAAATACCGCACGGGCTTCGGCGTCTTGGGGGGAGTATTTCTTGTGAAGTTTTTGATCGTGGGCCGCCAAACGCATGGCCATCGCGTCGCCCTGTCCACGGGCGATGGCGATATCTTCGGCTTTTGGTAGGCGCGGGAGGTTGGCCAGTCGTGCTTTGTCTTTGGTCAGTAAGGGACGGTCAGAGGTAAATGCAACCTCCAACTCAGCATCCTGGGCGATAGCGCGCATGGTGACGCCGACAGCGCTTTTTAGCGTTGCTGCCGGGTCAGGTCTGTTGGCGCGTTTGGATATGCCAGACATATTTTCCCTTTCGGGTTAAAACATTGTGTCGGCGCTTTATGCGCTCAAAGCGATGTTTGCGGCTGATTCAGGCAAATCCGTGCCGAACACACGTTGATAGAATTCTGCCACAACGGAACGTTCCAATTCATCACATTTATTCAGGAATGTGAGACGGAATGCCATGCCGATATCATCAAAAATAGTAGCGTTTTCAGCCCAAGTGATCACCGTACGCGGGCTCATCACGGTTGAAAGGTCTCCATTGATGAACGCTGAACGGGTCATATCTGCAAGGCGCACCATGTTGGAAATGGTTTTTTCGCCCTCTTCATTGCGGAACGCTTTGGCTTTGGCCAACACAATGCCGACTTCTTTTTCGTGTGGCAGGTAGTTCAGCGTCGTCACAATTGACCAACGGTCCATTTGGCCTTGGTTGATCTGTTGTGTGCCGTGATAAAGACCCGACGTATCGCCCAGACCGATGGTGTTGGTTGTCGAAAACAGGCGGAATGCAGGGTGCGGCTCGATTACTTTGTTTTGGTCAAGCAAGGTCAGGCGACCCGAAACTTCAAGTACGCGCTGGATCACGAACATAACGTCCGGACGACCCGCATCATATTCATCAAACACAATCGCGATGTTGTTTTTCAACGCCCATGGCAAAATTCCATCACGGAATTCGGTGATTTGTTTGCCGTCTTTAATCACGATGGAATCTTTACCCACCAAATCGATCCGAGAGACATGGCTATCCAAGTTCACTCGAACCAATGGCCAATTCAGCCGCGCCGCAACTTGTTCGATATGGGTCGATTTACCGGTACCGTGATACCCCTGCACCATGACGCGACGATTGTGCTCGAAACCAGCTAAAATGGCGAGCGTTGTCGCTTTATCGAAAAGATAGTCAGGGTCTAAAGGCGGTACATGCTCGGTACGTTCTTTATAGCCTTTGACCATCAAGTCTGAATCAATACCGAAAAGTTCGCGGACTGAATATTGGGTATCAGGCAAGGGGGCGGTCTTGGTCATATCGTGAACCTTTTAAATAGATAGCTGTTCTTCAAATGGGGTTTTGGCACAAATTGCGCGCAAAAGGTAGGGCGGGTGTTTTATTGGTCGGCGATTTTATAGCAACAAATTTTGTGCTCGACCAGTGCCGAGCACAATCAACTATTGTCGCAGACTTGAACTTACACAAATCCCTTGGATTTAAGATGATTGTACGCTGTTACAATGTTGCGCAATCGTTCCTCAGAACTTTTGTCGCCGCCATTAATGTCAGGGTGATGTTTTTTCACCAAGTCCTTATAGGCTTTCTTGATTTGCTCCGGGCCAGAAGTGACTTTTACGTCAAGCATCTCAAGGGCTTTTTTGTCTGCATCAAGAATTTTGCGATCCGCGGAGCGGTTGGGGCCACTGGCCGCACCCTGCATGCGCGCATAGCGCCGCAGCACATTTGATGGATCGTGGTTCTTTTTCTTCCGCCCTGCCGTGCTTGGTGCCTCAGCCTGGGTCGGCGCAATTTTGTTCACGCCCATATCCCAAGTTGGACGCCCGCCTGTGCGATCCGTTACAATTTTTTGAATTTCTTCATCGTTCATTTCCGAGAAGAAATTGAAACTTTTGTTATATTCGCGCACATGGGTCATGCAGAATTGATAATAACCCGGCATATCAGAGCCCTTAGGTGCCTTATGCGAACCGGGTTGATCACAACCTTTCCACGCACAGCGTGGCAGATCGTCCTCCGGCTTGGCTGCAGATGACGCGCGACGTTTTACTTTGATTTTATCGAAGAGCTTGGAATTCAATGTAAGTGCTCTTAAAGCTAGAGAAAATGGACACCCCTTTTACATCAAAAAATGGCCGGAGCGAAACCCCAAATGTCGATGAAACAGACAATCATTTCAAAATTGACCAAAGAATTTCAGCCAACGCACCTAAAAGTGCATGATGAAAGTGAGCTTCATCGGGGGCATGCGGGGTATCGCGAAGGGGGGAATAGCCATTTTCGGGTGCAAATCGCCGCACCTTCTTTGGAGGGAAAATTGCGCGTCGCCCAACACCGCGCCATCATGAATTGCTTGAGTGAGGAACTCAAACAAGAAATTCACGCTTTGGCGATTGAAGTGGAGCCAAATACTTAGCCCCGTTCGTCATTTTTGATTGACGCCTTGGGATGACCTGAATATCTTCATTTCACTGCCCAAGCTTTGTCCAAGCGCAGCTTAAGACCAATTGTGGTCTTTGAGCTTTTGGACGAAGAAATGCAGCAAATTAATCTCATATATAATCAACAGGCTGTTCCTCCGCGGTGCTTTTGCATGCGCGGTTTTTTGCGTTGTCAAACTGGATTTCCGTTCCGTTTTGCGCAGCAAATGGTGATGCCGTTTAAACCCTCAAGGATATTTGAAATGAGTAATGCAGGTGTTGCAAACCACCAAGACGTGCCCAAAGCGATTGTTTTGACGCTGATTTCCATCTTTATTTTCGGCATTCAGGACATATTTGTGAAAATGCTGGTTGTGGATTACTCCACAACGCAATTGGTGATGATTAGATTTTGGGGCGTCGCCCTTTTTACCCTTATTTGGGTGTTGCGCACGACAAAGTTTAGCGATGCTATTCGTTCCCACTTTCCCCTGTTTCAAATTGTGCGCAGCGTGCTGCTGCTGGTGGATATTTGGCTCTTCACGGCGGCATTGGGATATATCCAGACCTCAGACGTACAAGCGTTATTTATGATTTATCCGGTTTTGGTGAGTGTTCTTGCCGTACCAATGTTGGGCGAGCGCATGGGCATGTGGAGATGGGGTGCGGTTTTCATCGGGTTTGTTGGCGCGATGATTGTAATTCGTCCAGGGTTCCAGCAGGTGGAGCTTTCGCATTGGCTGGTCATCGGTGCAGTTGTCAGTTTTTCGATTTACACAGTACTCACGAGATTGGTCGCGACGCGTGACAGCACAAAAACCTCAATGCTATATTTGGCGCTGGTGGCTCTCGTGCTTTCAACTGCGACGGGTATTTTCAATTTCGAGTGGATGGATGCCACATCCTGGATGTTGATGGGGGGCGTAATCATATGCGCTATTTCAACCCATATATTATTCACCGCAGCTTTGAAGTTTGCGCCGGCGGGCACCTTGCAACCGTTTAACTTTTTAAGTTTGCCCGTGGCGGTCTTACTGACCTTCCTGTTTTTTGGTCATGTAACAGATGCGATTACGCTTTTTGGTGGGGCGCTGACCATTTTTGCGGGCATAATTGTATGGGCGCGCGAACGACGAATAAAATGAGGCCTTGGATGCACCGAACTCGGGGCACCCTAAAACGACTTTTTCCAGCGTATCGTGTTGGCGCTAGGGAATAATTTTCAACTCAGTAATGCGGTTTCGCTCTTTCTTTAAAATGCGGAACCGCATGCCGTGGAAGGTGAAGGTCTGGTTGACGTTGGGTATCATTTTGGCTTCATCAAGAATGAGGCCAGCAATTGTTGTTGCATTTTCGTCTGGCAAATTCCAATCAAGGGCGCGGTTGAGGTCGCGGATGGGGAGTGACCCTTCTACTATGTAAGAACCGTCGGGTTGCTTTTTAGCACCCTCCATCAAAAGATCATGCTCGTCAGCGATTTCGCCTACGATTTCTTCCAATATGTCTTCAAGGGTCAAAAGCCCTTCAACTTCACCATATTCATCGACCACGAGGGCGAAATGTGCCTTTTCGTGCAAAAAGGCATTAAGCTGTGCTTGCACGGGGGTGGTGTCCGGAACGAACCAGGGCTTTGAAACGATCTGTTGGAAATCAAGTTTTTCAACGTCGCCATTCGCTTTAAACAGTGAGCGAAGTAAATCTTTTGCATGAACCACGCCCACGATATTATCTTGGTTTTCGCGCCAAAGCGGAATGCGGGTGTAAGGACTTTCCAATATTTCTTGCACCAGTTGTTCGGTTGGCATGTCCGCATCAAGGGCCAGCATTTTGGTGCGGTGGATCATGACGTCAGAAACTTCAAGGGCGCTCAGATCGAGAATGCCCCCCAGCATATCCCTATCGTTTTTGATCACTTCGCCATCTCGGTGCAATAAATCCACCGCGCCGCGCAATTCTTCATGGCCGGTCATGCCGGACGTGTCGTCTTCGCGTCTGGCCCCAACAAGTCGCAAAATCGCATTGACGAGTTTTTGAATGGCGAAGGTAACAGGGGCGAAAATGGCAACGATGGGGCGAACAACGGGCGCAACGCTTAGCGCAAATTCGTCAGGTTTGGAAATGGCCCAGGTTTTGGGCAGCACTTCGGAAAAAATAACCACCAATGCGGTCATCACAATGGTGGCGTAAATCACGCCAGTGTCGCCGAATAAGGTGATCAACACACTTGTCGCCAGTGACGAGGCGAGGATATTGACCATATTGTTGCCCAGCAGCAACGCGCCAATAAGGCGCTCTTTGTCCTCGGCGATTTTTTCAACAAGCAATGCGCGTTTGTTGCCTGCTTTCACCCAATGGTGAATACGAGCGCGGGAAACGGCGGTCAGCGCGGTTTCAGATCCTGAGAAAAACCCCGAGAGCGCCAAGAGCACAAAAATCGCCGCAATCGAAAACCAAATTGCTGGCGGTAAAGTTGCAAAAAATTCGAACATTAGCTGCGTTGCTCCTCAAGAAATTCTAAGATTGAGTTGGGTTCTATACCGGTCTCAATGAAGGCTTCACCAATGCCCCTGGTCAAAATAAAGGTGAGGGCACCGCGTGAGACCTTTTTGTCTTGCGCGATATGATGCATCAAATCAGCACTGGATGCCAATGTGCCTGGAATGTCGCTCAACTCAGTTGGCAACCCTACGGTTTTGAAATGGTTGGTGACCCGCACTGCGTCTTGACCGTTGGCCAAGCCCAATTTGGTCGAATAGCGATGGGCCAACACCATGCCAACGGCGATGGCTTCGCCGTGCAATAAGCGATCAGAATAGCCGGTTGCCGCTTCAAAAGCGTGGCCGAATGTGTGCCCCAGATTTAGGAGGGCGCGCACACCATGTTCTTTTTCGTCTGATTTGACAAACCGGGCTTTTGCGCGACACGCGTGGGCGATGGCTTTTGCGCGTGCAGGGCCGCCCTCAAATATTTCACGCCAATTTTCTTCCAACCAAAAGAAAAACTCAGCATCATCGATCAGTCCGTATTTCGCCATTTCGGCGTACCCGGCGCGGAACTGACGTTCTGAAAGGGTTTCTAAGGCCGTTAAATCAGCCGCAACATATCGGGGCTGATGAAATGCGCCGATTAGGTTTTTGCCGTGGGGCGAATTGATGCCTGTTTTGCCACCAACCGAGCTGTCAACTTGCGCGAGCAGGGATGTCGGCACTTGCACAAAATCCATGCCACGGCGCATAACGGATGATGCAAAGCCTGCCAAGTCGCCGACCACCCCGCCGCCAAATGCAATTATGATGTCGTTGCGTTCAAGGCGTTGTGCCAACAAAGCTTCAATCACTTCATTAAGGGTCTTGTTGGATTTTGAACTTTCGCCGGCCGCAATGCTCACAACTGAATATTGTAGGTCTTCAGCGTCCAAACTTTTCTTGAGACGAGGCAGTTGCTCACGCTCGACATTTTCATCGGTCACGATGCCAAATCGGGCGCCGGGGAACATCGACTTTAAGGTCGCCCCCAGCGTATCAATAGCGTTGTGGTCAACATTGATGTCGTAACTGCGGTGGCCAAGGTCGATGGTGACAATATTTGGCTTCGTGATTTGCTCGGTCATTTTATGACTTTGTGGTTGGCGCTAAATGGTCAGCGAGTGCGGCAATAATTTCTGAGGCAATTTGTTCGTGGCTGGCTTCGTGCGACATCACGGTCACCTCAGCTTTGGCATAAGTTGGATACCGCTTGTCGACCAGTGCCTTGAGCGTGCCGTATGGATCCGGGGTGTGCAACAATGGCCGTGTATTTTTGCGGGACACCCGTTCAAACAGCAGATCAATGTCGGCCTTCAGCCAAACAGAAGTGGCGTGCTTGGCAATATTTTCCCGGGTTGTCGGGTCCATATAGGCCCCACCACCAGTAGAAATGATGGCGTTTTGTCTTGTGCGCAATAGCCGTGCGATAACCCTTGTCTCCCCTGCGCGAAACTCTTCTTCGCCATGGGTCTCAAAAATATCGGCAATCGGCATGCCCGCAGCGATTTCAATTTCATCGTCGCTATCAATGAATTCAAGGCCCAGAAAATGAGCCACCCGGCGGCCAACGGTTGATTTGCCTGCGCCCATCATGCCCACGATCACGATCGGCTTTCCATTGCGCCCATCATGCACGCGATCTGCGTTGCGCCTGACTATGGTGCTGTCTAGTTCGACCGGCACTAAATTCTCCACTAAATCCTGAATGACAGGTTGAAGCGATGTGCGGGCAAATTGTCAAGCCAATTGGTTTCATCAAATGCTTGATCGGGGACGCAAAATAGATCAAAAAGGACAATCAAGGGAGTTAAAGTTTCATGCCGACACTTATTCGATTTTTAGTTTTTATAGGCGTGTTGGCTGGAATTGTCTTTGGCACCATGTATGCCCTTACCATTTTTGTGGACCCAACGCCGCGTGAAATGAGTGAACGTATCCCTGCGCGCGAGTTGTTTGACAACAAATAGGTCGCCCCTATGACCAACGATCAATTGATCGAAAATTTTCTGGAAATGATGAGTGCCGAAAGAGGCGCAGCGCAAAACACGCTTGAAGCCTATCGACGCGATCTTGGTGATTTTGAGCAATTTGCAAAAACCAAAACCACCCCAATTGGTCAGGCTGATCGTCATCTCATTCAGCACTATCTCATTGATTTGGACGAACGCGGATTTGCAGCCACCAGTGCGGCGCGGCGTTTAAGCTCTATTCGGCAATTTTACCAATTTCTCGTGGCTGACGACATCCGCAAAGATGACCCAACCCGGGTGATCCCCGCGCCCAAAGCGGGTGTGCGCTTGCCCAAAACCATGTCGATTGAAGAAGTTGATCAACTTTTCGCCCAAGCCGAACTGGAAGCAAGTGATGATCAACTTAAACCCAAAGCGCAATTACGGGCGCAAAAACTATATGTTTTGCTCGAACTTTTATATGGCACGGGTATGCGTGTTTCAGAGCTTGTGGGGCTTTTGCGATCAAGCGTTACAAGAGAAGCCAGCATGCTCAACATCATTGGCAAGGGCGATAAAGAACGTGTGGTGCCGCTTAACGACCGGGCGAAGGATGCGTTGCTTGCTTATTTATCTAACTTGGCGCCGGGCCGGTTTGTTTTTCCAGCCAACACCGATACGGGTTTTATGGCGCGACAAGTTTTTGCCCGTGATTTGAAGGGTTTGGCCGGACGCGCTGGGTTGAACACCCAAAAGATTTCACCGCACATTATGCGCCATGCTTTCGCCTCACATTTGTTGGAAAGGGGAGCCGACCTTCGTGTGGTGCAATTATTGCTGGGGCATTCTGATATTTCGACAACGCAGATTTATACGCATATTCTTGATGAGCGATTGACTTCGCTTGTGCATGATCACCATCCTTTGGCCAAAGAATAGAAATCGGGCGGCGCGTTTGAGGTTGGTTTCGGAACAAATTTTGTAGTCTATTTGGTTCGCAAAGCTTGACATTAACGGGGGGAATGGCCACTTTCCGCCGCAATTAAAAGGGTTCCAAAGAGCAACATGCTTGGCGGGACAATTAGAAGACGGAACAATATGCAGTCCTATCTCGAGTTTGAAAAGCCGGTCGCAGATTTACTGGGTAAAGTGCAAGAGCTTAAGTCGCTTGCGCAAAGTGGTGAAGCGGTTGAAATAGAAGATGAAGTGAAACGTTTGCAAAATAAGGCAGACGAGGCATTGCTAGATATTTATGGCCGCCTGTCGCCTTGGCAAAAAACCCAGGTCGCGCGCCATCCTTTGCGTCCGCACTTTATTGATTATGTAAAAGAGCTGATTACCGACTTTGTCCCGCTCGCTGGCGACCGAAAATATGCCGAAGATGCTGCTGTTCAATGCGGCTTTGGTCGATTTGATGGTCAAGCGGTTGCCATTATTGGACAGGAAAAAGGCTCCAATACAGAAACACGTCTTAAGCACAATTTCGGTTCTGCTCGACCAGAAGGCTACCGTAAAGCGGTGCGCGTTATGGATATGGCGGACCGGTTTGATATACCGGTTTTGTTTTTCATCGATACAGCGGGTGCTTATCCTGGGGTTGGTGCTGAAGAGCGCGGTCAGGCCGAAGCCATCGCGCGCTCTACGGAAATGTGCCTTGAAATCGGTGTGCCATCGATTGCGATTGTTATTGGTGAGGGTGGTTCTGGCGGCGCGATTGCGATTGCGACGGCCAATAAAGTGGTAATGCTTCAGCATTCTATTTACACGGTTGCTTCGCCCGAAGCGGCGGCGTCAATTTTGTGGCGTGATGCAGCTAAGGCGCAAGAAGCGGCGAACAATATGAAAATCACCGCACAAGATTTGCTTGGATTTGGCATTATTGACCAAATCATTCCCGAACCTGCCGGTGGCGCGCATCGTCATCCTCAAGAGATATTGCAATCCACCCATAAAGTGATTGAAGATTTCTTGGCGGAATATGAAGGCAAAGGCCGACTTGAAGTGCGTGAGCATCGCCGTGAAAAGTTCTTAGCCATGGGTTCTGACCTTGCATAATACGTTCGGACTTCACCTAAAAGTGAATTGATTGCTCAGTAAAACCTCTTTGGTCTTCAAATGATTAACTGTAATTTATTTGAGGCCATCTAGTGTTGAGCATCGGGCGGTTTCGTTTTGGAGTTATCTTTTGGTTTTTGGTTTGCGCGAATTTGCGAAAATTCTGACGGTGCTTTTGGGTGTTTTTTTGCTGGCGGCTTGTACCACTGGCTTTGAAAGCAATCGCCACAATATCCCTTTGACATCTTTGACCAAAGTTCGCCTCAATCAGATGGGGTCGAGCGAAGGTTCGCCCATGTTGGTGCGGATATTTAAGCGCGAAAGCGAGCTTGAGGTTTGGAAAAAAGTTAAGAAAACCGGCAAGTTTGCCCACTTCCGTACCTATAAAATCTGCGCTTGGTCAGGCGATTTGGGCCCGAAATTCCGAGAAGGCGACCGTCAATCTCCCGAAGGGTTTTATGACGTGACGCCGGGTTTGATGAACCCGCGCTCCAACTATTTCCTGGCGTTTAATCTTGGGTTCCCGAACCGCTTTGACCGCTCCCATGGCCGCACCGGTTCCAACATTATGGTGCATGGCGATTGTTCATCTCGCGGTTGCTACGCGATGACAGACGAAAAAATCGGTGAGATTTACGCGCTGGCGCGTGAAACTTTTAAGGGTGGCGCGAAGAGTTTTCAGGTTCAAGTTTTCCCATTCAGGATGACAGCGACAAACTTGGCTGAGTTTAGCGACAGCAAACATATGAAGTTCTGGCGCGACATCAAAGTTGGTTATGACCATTTTGAAATCACAAAAGAACGCCCAAGTTGGTCGGTCTGTTCTGGTCGCTACGGTATCAACAAAGCGGGTGGTTGTGGCAACACAACGCTAAACGCTAGTGATCAAAAGCGTTACAGCGAGAAGCAAACCCAGGACGCAGCTGCGCTTAAAGTTGCGATGGCCAACAAGGGCCAAGCCAAATTGGATGCTGAAGCAGCTGCAGTGCGGAAAATTAAAGCCGCTCAAGCCGCGGAAGAGCGCAAGCAAGCCCTCAACCAGACAACCAAGAATGTTACTGGCTGGTTCGGTGGTCTATTTGGCGGCGGCAATGCTCAAGCACAGACTGTTGAAGACTCGAACGCGCCAAATCCGCCAAAGCGTCCATAAAACTTGCAAGCATCTGAGCTTACTCCTAGTTTTGAGGCATGAGTTTAAAAACACTGCCCAATTGGCCTTCGCTTGCGCCCCAATTTGATTTGGAACGCTTGCTTTTCGGCGATAAATCCACGCGACTACGCAAATGGTGTGCTGACCAAATAGATCTGATGACGGACCCAGATTTCGCACGGCTCTTTTCGGACAATATCGATAAATTCGATGTAGCATCCTCGGCTTATAATCATCGACATATCACCACAAAACATGGCGAATTGCTTGGTGGTATCCGGTTCTATGGGTTGGACGTCGAGCGCCCCTTCGTTGAAATAATCGCCCATAGTTTTGATGATTTTGAGCGGCTGCGCTCCACGGTTCAGGCGGAATGGGCGATCTTTGCGCCTCAATTTCTCAGGCTGGTTGTTGCCAAAGACCAGTTGCCGACACCCGATGCGGTTCTGGACCTTTCGATCCATGGCGCAAGATATCAAGATATGAAGGTCGGCGAAAATCCGGTTGAATTGGTTCATGAGGAAGATGCCAAGGCCATTTATGAAGTAGTGAGAACGCGCTATGCCGCGCTGGAGCTAGAAAACCGTGAAATGGCCCGCAATATTTCTGTCGCTGAGCGATCAGAATTGCAGTCATGTGCAGCGCAAGATGGTCTGTTTTCTGCTCGTCTGATTGGTGAAGACGTAACGATTGGTGTGATCGCTGTTCGACAGGCTGGGATTGACTGGATTGAGGGTGACGAGGTGGTTGAAGAAGTGACCGCGATCGGATCCGGGGGCAATGGTTACGCTGTTCACATGCAACAAGCATTGGCAGAACTGCGAAGTGTCAATCAGCCAAATCGCTTGCTGATCGGCACGATTGAGCGGCACAATCATTCATCCCGAAAATCTGCCACCCGCGCGGGACGTCCCGAAATATTGCGAAAAGTCTTTGTGCCGTTAGAGGCTCGCTAAAGCTGTTTGACCCAATAGCCGACGGTTTTTACTTCGCTTAGATCGGCGGTGTCGATCAGTTCAAAGCCCAACCTTTCATGAAACGCAACAGATCCGGGATTGGGCGGGGTGTGATTGATTTCGCAGCAGACCATTTTGAGGTCATCGGCTTTGGCTTTTTTGATTAAATCCAAATAGAGATTTTTGGCGTGTCCCTGTTTGCGCGCATGTTTTGCGGTGACCACTCGGTCAATATAGGCAAAATTATCAAACCGCTTTTTGAACCAAGAAAAATTTATCCCGTCATGGGGCGAGTTGTGGCTCATGCTGATGAGGAACGCATCGAGCTCGCCAATGGTTTTCGTGAAATAAGCACGACCCAACAATCGCTCTAGATCACTTATTTCTAAGAAGTTTGTTTCAACTTTATGCTCATTGTTGAGCGCTAGAACCAAGTCGAATTGTTGTGCTGAAAGGGTCATAATTGATCAAAGAGGCCAAAATATTAGAATGGATGGAACAGAAACCGCGACGATGATGATTTCCAATGGAAGGCCCATGCGCCAATAATCTGAGAAAGAATACCCGCCGGGCCCAAGAATGAGCATATTGTTTTTATGCCCAATTGGGGTCAAAAACGCGCAACTTGCAGCCACGGCAACGGCCATCAAAAATGGGTCTGGGTTGACCCCCATTTGAGCCGCCAGCCCAATGGCAACGGGTGCCGCCACAATGGCAGTTGCGGTGTTGTTGAGCACGTCGGATAAGGTCATGGTGACGATCATCAATAAGGTCAATGCCACCCAAGGCGGCGCGCCCGCGGTTACTGTCGCCAATCCGTTGACAATGAGTTCCGTGCCGCCCGAACTTTCAAGCGCTGCCCCGAGCGGGATCATCGACCCCAAGAGCACTACAACAGGCCATTCAATCGTGTCGTAAAGTTCACGAATGGGCACAATATCGGTGAAGACAAAAAGGACGGCGACGAGTGCAAGGGCAACCGGCAGATAAATCCAGCCAATGCTTGCGGCGGTGAGCGCTGCGGCGAATATGCCAATGGCCATCCAAGCGCGGTCATATTGGGTGACCTGCAAGTTTCGGTCAGCCAAGGGCAAAAACCCCATGCGTGCAATGACATCTTCGACATTGTTTGGCGCACCAAGAAGCAACAAAATGTCACCGGGCTCGAGTTGGGTTTTGCGCACTTGGGTGCGGATTGCTTTGCCTTGCCGGGAAATGCCCAGCAAAGATACACCATAGCGTGCTAACAGTTTTGACTGCATGGCCGTGCGCCCGGCCAAACGGCTTTCAGCGGTAACAACTGCTTCGGACAAAATAAGATCACCGGACAGGGCTTTGTTGGAAGCGGTTTCGCCCTGAAATTGCAACCCGAGTGCGCCCACGATTGCGTTGATTGCATCGGGGGAAGCCTCGATGATTAAGAGATCGCCGGCCTTAATTTCTGTACCCCGGGCACGTCCAGCCAATCTTTTGCCACGTCGCGCGAGGCCCAGAATGTAGCAATCGTTTTCTTCAGCAATGGCATCAAGTTCGCGCACTTTTTGCCCAATAGCTTTGCTGGTGTCCCCCACCACCAAATCAGCGACATATCCTTCAAGGGATGCGAGTTCTGACGGGGAGTTTTTTGACTTGGGTTGAGCGGGAATGAGCCGCCAGCCGATGGTTGCGACATAGGCCATGCCGACGATAGCCGCGACCAACCCAACCGGGGCAAAGTCGAACATACCAAACGGCTCGCCCAGTGTGGTTTCACGGATTGAGGCAATGATGATGTTTGGCGGCGTACCGATCAAGGTGACCAAACCACCCAGAATGGTGGCGAATGATAATGGCATTAAAGTTTGGCCGGGTGAGCGCCCTGATTTTTGCGCCGCTTGGATGTCGACAGGCATCAACATGGCAAGGGCCGCTACATTGTTCATGAAAGCCGACAAAACGCCGCCTAGCCCCCCTAAAATCGTGATGTGCATGCCAATGGAGCGGGATTGATCGATTACTGAGCGGGTAATCAAGTCAACGGCACCAGAATTGGTAAGCCCACGAGAAACCACAAGCACGAGTGCAACAATAATGGTTGCGGGGTGGCCAAAGCCGGAAAAAGCGTCTGCGGTGGGCACTGCGTTGAGCAGCAAAGCAATGATTAGGGCTGTGAAGGCCACAAGGTCATAGCGCCAGCGCCCCCATAATAGCCCAATAAACACCAAGAAGAACAATGAAAATAGAATAATCTGGGTTAACGTCATGAGTACTCAAACAATAAGGGATTTGTTGGGTTAAGTTAGCGCCATGCAGAGCGCGGAGCAATGTCGAAATTTGATAAGTTCTGTCTTTTGGCGATTTATTATTTAAGGTAGTGGATGAGGGAACAAAGGGACTGATATGGGGGCGCTGGCCGACTTAAGTCGCAAAATATCTGACTGTACCATTTGCGCAGAACACTTGCCCTTGGGGCCACGTCCAGTTTTGCAAGTTAGCGAAAGTGCGAAAATCCTCATTGCGGGTCAAGCACCGGGCAGATTGGTGCATCAATCTGGCAAACCTTTCGATGATAAAAGTGGTGAGCGATTGCGCGACTGGCTTGGGGTAAGCGCAGAACAGTTTTATGATCCCAACTTGTTTGCAATTGTGCCGATGGGATTTTGTTTTCCGGGGACGGGCAAATCTGGCGATCTACCGCCGCGCCCAGAATGCGGTGCGACATGGCATGATCAATTGTTTGAATTGACGGACAAAATCGAGCTAAAAATTCTCATTGGCGCTTACGCCCTTGATTATCATTTGGGGGAAAGGCAATCCAAAACGCTTACTCAAACCGTTAAGCGGTGGCCTGAATTTATGCCCAATAGCTTGCCTTTGCCACACCCCAGTCCGCGTAATAATATTTGGCTTAAAAAGAATGAGTGGTTTGAAAAAGACGTGATACCAGCTTTAAGAAAACGCGTACGCGAAGTGTTGGCAGAAGTGTTGATATGAGTAAAAACTGGCCGCGCTGGCAAAGTGCGTTGATCTATGCGCTCAAAGATATATCGATATTGAGAAATCCAGTTGCTCAAAAACTAATTTTTGAAACCGCCAGAGTGCCTCATTTTGAGAGCGACGACATTCAGAACTGGTTTAGCGAGCAATTGAAAAACTGCCAATCCTATTTGGAATTTGGCAGCGGCGGCACGACATTTCTTGCCGCTGAATTTGGAATTCCATTTGTCAGCAAAGAGAGCGATTTGCTGTTTTCCTTAAGCGTGCAGCGCACCATTGAATTGGCGGGATTTCATCGCGCAGGTCAAACTTACATTCATGCTGATATTGGTTTGACGGAAAACTGGGGTTACCCTTTCTCTTTTAGTCAACCAACAGCAAAACGCCTGAAGAAATTCACGGCCTATTCGGACGTTCCAGATACCAAAGCATTGCCCGATTTGGTTTTGATTGATGGCCGGTTTCGCGTCGCCTGTATGCTCAAATGCGTGAAAGCATTGGCCGCAACAGATAACTGGACCATCGCCTTCGACGATTATCAAGATCGCCCCCATTATCATGTGGTGGCACAGTTCGCAGAACTTACCCAAATGGTCGGGCGCATGGCAGTGTTTGTGCCAAAACAGGATATAAAAATGGCCGCTTTAGAGAAGGTTCTAAGCGGCCATTTATATGATTATCGGTAGACGAGCTGTTAAACGATTGCGCCGTGGCAATGTTTGTATTTTTTGCCAGAACCGCAAGGACACGCTTCGTTGCGGCGGACCTTGCCCCAGGTTGATGGGTCTTCTGGGTCGATATTGCTTCCCGCTGGAACCGCATCATTTTCGCCGGTAATAGGGTCGATATGTTGCGCGCTCATTGGGGGAAGTTCGGGCTCAGGTGGCGTCATTTGCACTTGAACGTGGCTGAGTTGAGCGATCACTAATTCACGCAAACTATCCAGCAACGTTTGGAACAGCTCGTAGGCTTCTTGCTTATATTCATTAAGCGGATCGCGTTGGGCCAGGCCACGCCAGCCAACCACTTTTGACAGATGGTCAAGGGTGATCAAATGCTCGCGCCACAGGCCGTCAATTGATTGCAACAAGAGCTGTTTTTCAATCTGGCGCATAATTTGAGGCGTATAATTAGCGGTTTTCTTCGCCGCCTCTTCGTTCGCCAATTTGATCAAGCGCTCGGTGACTTGTTCGCTATCTATGCCTTCTTCTTCAGACCATTCTTTGATCGGGGCATCGATGTTGAGATAAGTTTTTGCTGCTTCGGCAAGCTGCTCATGTTTCCATTGTTCTGGATAAGAACGTTCAGGGATGGCTTTTTCGATGATGTCTTGCGCAACGTCTTCACGCATCTCTTTGATGGCTTCTGCAACATTTGCATCTTCCATCAATTCAAGGCGTTGTTCGAAAATCACCTTACGTTGATCATTCATCACATCATCATATTTGAGGATGTTTTTACGAATATCAAAGTTACGGGCTTCCACTTTTTGTTGGCTGCGCTCAAGCGCTTTGGTCACCCAAGGGTGGGCGATGGCTTCGCCTTCTTCAAGGCCAAGTTTAACCAACATGCCTTCCATACGTTCTGGCGCGAAAATCCGCATCAGATCGTCTTGCAATGAAAGGTAGAATTTTGAATGTCCTGGATCGCCCTGACGGCCAGAACGACCACGCAACTGATTATCAATCCGACGCGATTCATGACGTTCGGTGCCGATGACATAAAGTCCACCGGCGGCAAGCGCTTCTTTCTTGCGTTCTTTTATTTCCGCTTCGATCTGTTTGATCTTGGCTTCGCGCACTTCGCCCTCAAGGCCCTCGCACTCGTTGGAAACGCGCATTTCAAGATTGCCGCCCAACTGAATGTCGGTACCGCGGCCCGCCATGTTGGTGGCGATGGTCACAGCGCCGGGCATACCCGCATCAGCGATGATTTGCGCTTCTTGTTCGTGATGGCGTGCGTTGAGGACTTTGATGTCCTTCGCGCCCATTTTTTTCAAAAGGTCGGCGAGGAACTCAGATTTTTCAATCGATGTTGTGCCCACAAGAACAGGTTGCTTGCGTTTTTGACATTCTTGAACTTCGTCAGCAATCGCTTTGAATTTTTCTTCAACCGAGCGATAAACTTCGTCTTCTTCGTCAACCCGCGCCACATCGACATTGGTTGGGATTGAGATCACGTCCAGATTGTAAATATCTGCAAATTCGGCCGCTTCTGTTTCCGCAGTACCGGTCATGCCAGCCAATTTACTGTATAGGCGGAAATAGTTTTGGAATGTGATCGACGCCAACGTTTGGTTTTCAGGCTGGATTTTAGCGTTTTCTTTGGCTTCAAGGGCTTGGTGAAGACCTTCAGAAAAACGGCGACCCGGCATCATACGGCCAGTAAATTCGTCAATGATCACCACTTCATCGTCCCGCACGATATAATCTTTATCGCGAGAGAAAAGTTTGTGGGCGCGTAGGGCAGAGTTGAGGTGATGAACGATTGAAACGTTTTCTACGTCAAACAGGCTTTCGCCTTTAATCAAATCGGCTTCTTTGAGAATTGTTTCGAATTTTTCGATGCCTTCATCGGTGAAGGTGGCAGAACGTTGTTTTTCGTCTAGCTCGAAATCTTCGTCGGTAACGTTGGGCATCAACGCATCGATTTGAGTATAAAGTTCTGAACGATCTTCAGATGGCCCGGAGATAATCAACGGGGTACGGGCTTCATCGATCAAGATAGAATCGACTTCATCGACGATTGAGAAATAATGGCCACGTTGAACCATTTGCTCGCGCGAAAACTTCATATTGTCGCGCAAGTAATCAAAACCAAATTCGTTGTTCGTGCCATAGGTCACGTCTGCTGCGTAGGCCGCGCGACGTTGATCATCAGATAGGCCATGAACGATGACGCCGGTTGTAAGCCCCAAAAAGCTATAAACTTCGCTCATCCATTGCGCATCACGGCTGGCGAGATAATCGTTTACCGTAACAACGTGAACGCCTTTGTCGGTTAGGGCATTCAAATAAACGGCCAATGTTGCAACAAGGGTTTTACCCTCACCGGTGCGCATTTCTGCGATGGCATTGTCGTTCAACACCATGCCGCCGATCAGCTGAACGTCAAAGTGGCGCATGCCCATGCTTCGTTTTGCCGCTTCGCGGACGGTCGCAAATGCGGGGACCAGCAGGTCTTCTAATTTGGTGCCGTTTTTGTATTGAGCTTTAAACTCATCGGTCCGGGCGCGCAGTTGCTCGTCACTTAACGCCTGCATATCTGGTTCAAGCGCATTAATTTGGTCGACCAGAGGGCGATATTTTTTGACTTGGCGCTCATTTGAAGAGCCAAAAATTTTACGTGCTAACGCTGCGAGTGCCATATAAGCGGTCCCATTTTGTTGCTGTTGTGCCTTAATTTTGGCCCATCAGCGGAGAATTCTGTGCGTTGGTCGGGCGAATTAAGGTTAGAAGCGCCAAAATTTCACCTAATCAAGCGTTGGGAGATGTAAGTGCGGTGAAGTGTCTTGTCAACGCCTCCCAAATCACGCAAACGTCAAAGAAATTTGTTGGGCTCGTGCAATTATGTATGAAGTCTGATTTTGAGGAAACAAAAAGAAAGAACAATAATGCTGAAATTGAAATCAAAACATCTTAGTTCACTGCGCGCAGCCATGCTTGGTAGCGCCGTTGTTTTCAGCATGTTGGGCACCGTTGGCGCCAGCGCACAAGAGGTTCCGTCGCCCACGACAGTTATCGCAACTGTTGGTGGAGAAAACATCACTCAAGCGGATTTGGGTTATGCGCTGGAAGATATGGGCGAAGAACTGAACGCCATCCCTGCTGCAGAACGACGCGGGTTTTTGGTGCAGATGCTTGTTGACATGAAAGTGATGGCCCAAGCCGCGAAAAAAGCAGGCATGTCAGATACAGCGACATTTGCCAGCCGCAAAGCCTATTTAGAAGACCGCGCGCTCCGTCGTGCTTATTTGCAAGACGTAATGGCAACTGAAATTGATCAGGCCGAATTGCAAGCAGCTTACGAAGAAACCTTCAAGGATTTCGAGCCAAAAGAAATGCTGCGCGCGCGCCATGTGTTGGTTGCGAGCGAAGATGATGCGAAATCGGTGATCGCAGAACTGGACAATGGTCGTGATTTTGTTGAAGTGGCAAAAGAAAAATCCACTGGCCCAAGCGGACCAAATGGTGGTGATCTTGGCTATTTCAGCGAAGGCGATATGGTGCCTGAGTTTTACGATGCGTCACGGGCGCTCGAAGTTGGTGCCTATTCTGCCCCGGTTCAATCTCAGTTTGGCTGGCACGTTATCAAACTTGAAGACCGCCGTCCTTCAACACCGCCAGCATTTGAACAAGTTTTGCCTCAAATTCGTCAGCGGGTGATGGTCAAGAAGTTTGAAAAGCTTGTTGAAGAATTGAAAGCAAACGCGGATATTCAGATCGTGGGTGCGAGCAATTAAGATGGCTGAGGTGAGTTCAGTTTCGCCATTGGCACCCAAAGAGTTCCCAAGTCTTAGCCAAATCGATGGGGTTGAATTGTTTTCAGCCCCAATTGGTGAGGGGTATCATGGGCGCAATAATCTGTTTTTCGCGCGATTTATCGAAGGCACATGTGTTGCTGGCGTGTTGACCAAAAGCAAATGTCCTTCTGCGCCGATTGATTGGTGTCGCGAAAATCTGGGATATGGTTTGGCGCGTGGTTTGGTGGTCAATGCGGGCAATGCAAATGCATTTGTGGGCAACGTTGGTGCGCTAACGGTGCAACATACCGCTGTTGCTGCAGCAAAAATGCTTGGCTGCTCGACCTCTGAGATTTTCATCTCTTCGACCGGAGTGATCGGGGAACCGCTTGACCATGAACCATTGGTCGATGCGTTAAAAAAAGCGCCTCAATTGCCGGCTGACTTTGAAGCTGCGGCTAATGCCATTCGCACTACCGACACCTTTGCAAAAGGGGCAGGCGCTCAGTTTGATTTGGACGGTGTTTCAGTGTCGATTTCAGGCATTGCAAAAGGGTCCGGTATGATCGCCCCAGATATGGCGACCATGCTGTCCTATGTCTTTACCGATGTGCCGATCTCTGTCGAGATTTTGCGCACTTTGCTTAAGGACGCAAACGCGTTCAGCTTTAATGCCATCACAGTAGACAGTGATACTTCAACGTCAGACACCTGTTTGGTTTTTGCAACCGGCGCGGCTAAGGCGCGTGGGGTGGAGCCGATCGTTTCGCCAGAGGATCCGCGTTGTGCTGATTTCAAGCAAGCATTGAGCGCTGTTTTGAAAGACTTGGCCTTGCAAATCATTCGTGATGGCGAAGGGGCGACCAAAATGATGGTCGTCAAAGTGTCAGGTGCTGTGTCGGATTTGAGTGCAGACATTGTTGCACGTTCCATTGCCAACTCTCCTTTGGTCAAAACAGCTTTGGCCGGGGAAGATGCAAATTGGGGGCGGGTTGTCGCCGCCATCGGTAAAGCCGGTGAGCCTGCGGAACGCGACAAGCTGCAAATCCGGTTTGGTGATTTATTGGTGGCGAAGAACGGGTTTCGTTCCGCCGCTTACACTGAAGAGGATGCAAGTCAGTATATGAAATCTGACGAGATCCAAATCAGTGTTGATTTGGGCGTTGGGGACGGAAATGCAACCATTTATGGTTGCGATTTGACCCATGGCTACATCTCCATCAATGGCGATTATCGCAGCTAGAAATGCTGGTTAAGCTTAAGGGGGTAGGGTTTTGAAAGATCAAAAACCAATTTTGTTGGTGGTTGCTTGTGCGCTTGTTGATGCGGATCGGCGTGTGTTAATTGCTCGGCGGCCCGAGGATAAAAATATGGGCGGCCTATGGGAGTTCCCGGGCGGCAAGGTTGAACCAGATGAGACCCCTGAAGCGGCGATTATTCGAGAGCTAAAAGAAGAACTTGATATAAACACCAAAGAAGCCTGCCTCGCGCCGCTGACTTTCGCTTCGTTTTCTTATGAAAAATTTCATCTTCTGATGCCACTTTATGTTTGTCGAAAATGGCAAGGAACGCCAGTTGCGCGCGAACATTCTGCCCTGAAATGGGTAAAGCCACAGCGCATGCGGGACTATCCGATGCCACCTGCCGACGAGCCGTTGGTCGCCCATTTATGCGACTTGTTGTAGTTCTTGTGGTTTGAAATTATGGATGCGAAATGAGCAAAAGCAATTCAGTCATGCAGCGGTTTTTAGCTGATGAAAGTGGCGCTACGGCCATTGAATATGGGCTGATCGCCACGCTGCTCGTTGTGGTGATCATTGGCGCAATGACCGCGCTTGGCGGCGCGCTTGGTGACTTATTCAATGGCAATGAGGGCAGCATCGGCGCTGCGATTGATGGCGCGGTAAACGGTTCTTAATCGTCTTTATTTTCAAGGATATCCTTTAGCGAAATCTTGGCGCTGCCGGGTTCTAGCGGTTTTTGTTGGCTTTCGTGCGGTGCCCATGCGGAAAGCCAGATGAATTCAAGCGTGGCCGTTATCCTTTTATCTTGATCCGTAAAATCATCCTGATAGTTGCTAATTGCTTTGCCCAATAATTTGCGGGTGGTTGCTTTGTGTGGGATTTCAATCATCGGGTTGCTCGCCCCAAAGGCCCGCAGTTCTGACATGAGTGCGAGTGGATGCTCATACCGCACAGTATGGTGTTCAAGGTCCGCAACGGGTAGGGCAAATCCAGCGCGCTGCAACAAAGCGCCCGCGTCACGAATGTCAATAAATGGGGCAACGCGGGCATAGGCCCCGCCAGAAATTTCATCGTCGGCTTTCAGCCAGGCGGCACGTAGTTCTTTTAAAGTTTCTCCGCCAAGGGCGACGCACAGAAAAAGCCCGTCCGGTTTAAGATGTTGGCGCACTTGATGTAAAAACCCGGGCACATCATTGGTGACTTGCAGGTCCATCATCGAAACGATCAAGTCATAATCTTGATCCACTTGTTCGAACGCTTCCACATCAACTTGTTTGATATTTCTTGCGGGCAATAGCGTTGTTGCACACTCAAACTTGATCGGGTCGGTTGCGGATTTTGCATCTTGGATAAAATATTCGCTAGATGGAGCGATGATCAAGGCTTTATCAAACTTTCGCGTGATGGTTTCCAGCCTAACCCGCAAGTCATCCAGCACAAGTTGGGCTATGAATTTGTCATTTGCTGCGCCGCGACGTTTTAATCGTTTGTGAATTCGGCTACGATCAAAAAGCTTTGGCGGGGGCATGAATAGGCTCCAAGTTGTATTAAAGATTATTTTGAACTTTTGATTTGAGCAATAGTTATGGATGCGATGGACAATAAGCAACTTGTCACGCGGATAAAGTCACTGTTTTCCAACAAACGGCAGCGCGTTGCTGGTTTAGCTGATGGCGCTTTAGATATGTTGTTTCCACCAAGTTGCCTGACTTGTGATGAGCCAGTTATTGATAGTGACGGGCTTTGCTCAAGCTGTTGGGCGAAGCTGCGGTTTATCTCAAAGCCCTATTGCCCCACATTGGGTATTCCATTTGCCGCAGACTTGGGCGCAAGTGTTTTAAGTGCAGAGGCTATCGCCCACCCGCCAACTTTTGCCCGTGCGCGGTCGGCGCTCATTTATGATGATCGTGCCCGTCAGATTGTTAGTCAGTTCAAATATGGTGACCGTTTGGAGTTGGCAAAATTTTGCGCTCGATTGATGGTTGTTGCTGGTCGCGATTTTTGGGAAGAACCGTGCGTTCTGGTGCCGGTGCCGTTGCATTGGCGGCGGCGTCTTGTGCGGCGCTACAATCAATCGCAGTTGCTTGCCGATCAAGTTGGCTTGTTAACAGGCTTTAAAGTTCACAATGGATGGCTGACCCGCAAGCGTTTCACGCGGCAACAGGTCGGTCTGAGTTCAAATGATCGCGAGGATAATGTGCGCGGCGCCTTTTCCGTAACGGATCAGTTCTTGGAACAATATGAGGGTCAACGCATTGTTATTATTGATGATGTTGTCACAACCGGGGCGACAATTGAAGCGATTGCACGCAGTTTTCGGATCAAATTTCGATCAAAGATTGATGTGTTGAGCTTTGCACGGGTTGTCATGGGGCCTATTGGGGCAATATAGACATGTTCTGAATGGACCTGTTGTGATTAGAACTTGGTCTGATCTTGATCTCAAAGGAGCAAAGATGCCCACGATCGAACTTTATACTACACCTACTTGTCCTTATTGCCTTGCCGCAAAAGCGTTGCTCGACAAAAAAGGTGTTGCTTACAAAGAAATGACGGTGATTGGCGACCCCGCCAAACGACAAGAGATGCTTCAGCGCTCAAATGGTAGCCACACCGTGCCACAAATTTTTATTGGTGATCGCCATATTGGTGGTTTTGACGATATGAACGCGCTGGACCGGAAGGGCAAGCTTGATGCGCTATTGAGCCGTGTCGCCAGTTAAGATGTTACTTGCCGCCCTACAAATGCGCTCCTCGATGGATTTCGATGAGAATTTTACTGTCATTGAACAGGGCTGTATTGATGCAAATGCGCAGGGCGTTCGCTATCTGCAACTGCCAGAAATGGCCGTCATGTTTGCCCAAAATCATGATGGTCTTCGCGCTTGGGTGCGCGGGGGCGGACCTGAAAAGGCAATTGCCGCGTTAAGCGGTTTAGCCAAAGCGCATCAATTATATTTGCATGTCGGCTCAATGGCGGTCGCAGGCAAATCAGATAAGTGCCTCAACCGGTCTTTTCTATTTGCCCCAAGCGGCGAACTTGTTGCCCAATACGATAAAATCCACTTGTTTGATGCCGATGTTGCTGGCGATGCGCCTTACCGGGAGAGCAAGAACTTTGACGCAGGTGATCAGGCGGTTCTTGCCCATGTTGATGGCATAGAGCTGGGCATGTCGATTTGTTATGATGTTCGGTTCCCACAATTATATGGGACTTTGCGGCAAGCAGGCGCGCAAGTGTTGGCCGTTCCAGCCGCATTTACAGTGCCCACTGGTGAAGCGCATTGGGAAAGTCTTTTGCGTGCTCGGGCAATTGAAACAGGATGTTTTTTGGTGGCCGCGGCTCAAGGGGGCGTGCATGCAAACGGTCGACGTACCTATGGATATTCAATGATATTGAGCCCGTGGGGTAAGGTTTTAGCCGCCTGCGTTAATGATAAAACAGCATTGATTGTCGCTTCTTTTGATCAAGATGTGATAAAAGATGCTCGGTCTCGTATACCAACACTTGCAAATTCGCGTCCTTTTTCGTTAAACGTTAACCATAATGGCGCACAATAGGTTTGGTTAAAAACAAAGGTATCTTTCGTGATCCAGTATTCGCTTTGCTGCGCAAACGAACATAAGTTCGAAGCTTGGTTTAAAAATGCCGCCGCCTATGATGTGCAGGCCGGTCAGGGCATCTTGGAATGTCCAGTTTGTGGTTCTGCTGACGTCAGTAAGGCTTTGATGGCCCCAGCTGTTGGTAAAAAATCCAATCAAAAAGTTGCGTTGTCTGCGGGTCATCCGGAACAAAAAGCATTGCGTGAAGCAATGAACAAGTTGCGCACCAAAGTGGTTAGTGAAGCGGAATATGTTGGCGATCGTTTTGCCGCAGAAGCCCGCAAAATCCATTTGGAAGAAACGGATAGCCGCGGCATTTACGGCGAGGCAACCTCCGACGAAGTTTCTTCGCTCGTTGAAGATGGCATTGATTTTCTGCCGTTGCCTAACGCGCCTGAAGAACACAACTAATCCTGGGCATAGACCCCAATTTTATTTTTCAGAATTTTATGGACCGCCTAGCGTTATTTGGCGGTCTTCCTATTTGGACTAATGTCAACTCTGAGCCCAATGTCGACCTTCTATTTTCGGATGTGATCAGAACTACCGGGCCATATGTATGTACCGGCTGCTGTTCGCAAGTGATTTCTGCATGTTCTCGGAAGTCGCTCATATGTATCCGG